>CALWHD010000113.1 GCA_944380235.1 uncultured Blautia sp. | reverse complement strand
AGAAGAAGAATCCTGGGTGATCGATGAAATAGCGGACGCCTGGATGCAGGGGATGATCAGAACAGGGGCAAAAACAGGCAGGGGGTATGGAAGAACCCAAGGGAAAAAAGCAGTCTCCGCGCAGTTTAATCTCGAAGACAGTGAAGAACTGAAACGCTGGCTGGATTTTGATATGTATAATCCGGAGGATAAGAACTGGAAGCAGGAGAAAAAGGATGAGAGCGCGGCGCCTGTGAAGCAGTCGGAAAACATAAGGAAAATGGCAGAGAAGGAGCTCTGCGAGATTCATCTGAAGCTTCAGCAGAAGGGCGGAATCTCGATCCGGCAGTATTCCACAGATGTCGGCGAGGCGGATTACAGACAGCTTACCGCGCGAAGCTTTTCTGATGAGAATATAGAAAATAACGGGGAAGGAACGCCGGTTATCCCGGGAACCTCATGGGCGGGCGCGTTCCGGGCACAGATGGGAAAACTGTCCGCGGATTTTGGCAGATATCAGCCGTTGGCAGAAAAATTCTTCGGGAAGGCAAAGAATAAGGAAGAAGACAGCAGGAAAAGTAGGATCAGTTTTTCTGAAAGCCGGATCGAAGGCGGACAATGGGTGGTTTATACCCGAAATGCAATCGACCGCTTTACCGGAGGGACTGTGGACGGGGCGCTTTATACGGAGAAAACCTATTACAATGGTTCCACAGACCTTGAAATCCTCTGTGATTTCAGCAGCGGGGATATCAGTGACAAGGACAGAAAAAAATTCGCGCAGGTAATGGCTGCGGCGATCCTGGATCTGAACAGCGGCTATATGTCCGTGGGAGGTCTGACTGCGGTAGGGCGCGGAATATTTGAAGTAAAGAAAATTGCAGTAGATGGAAATGTGTATGTGCCTGACAGGGAAAAGCCAGAAGGAATCTATTCTGAACTTGAAGGGGCGATTGCCGGGAAGGAGAAGAAGTAGATATGCCAGAAGAGAAAGGAAAAAGAGAGAAAGAACAGGAGCAGAAGGAATTTCACGAAGCTTATGACTGGTACAGGGATTCTGTCAAGGATGGGTATATTTTTATCATGACCACAGAAGAAATTGATTTCTGTAAAGTAGGAGATGAGAAGATTCCGAAGGAGAAGCTTTTTGAAAAAGGGCTGGAAATACGTATTTTTAATGAAGACAGAGAGGCAAAATGGTTCCGCACGGGGATTCGTAAACACTTTGCTTTCCGGGAAATACAGGATGATGAAAAAGCAGAAAAGGACAACCTTCTTTGGTGGAACGAATCACAATACCTGGATATTGACGAAAAAGAAACAAAGAAATCAGGCAGGAAGGGAGAGGTCTGCGCAACCGGCGGAGGTATCTACAGACTTCCTCTGGAGGTTTATACAAATGCTAAAATACGGATCCGCAATTATCTGGAAGAAGATAGGGATACAGGTGAACTGTATGTGAAGGATTGGAGAATGGTTGGATTTGGGGAGTGGGAGGTGTGAGCATGGAAAGATTTATTAATCCGTATAACTTTATTTCTTTATCAGATGCCGCGCCGCAACGACAGGATGAAGAGAAAGGGAAGCGGTTTACAGGCTGTATTAAATATACGTTAAAGACAAAATCACCTTTATTCATACCAAACACCAGCAGCAGTAAGGCTTTTGCGTATACACCAGATGAAAACGATGACCCGAAAGGCGAACATCAGCTGTATGATTTCTTTTCTTATAATATCCTGGAACCTGACCAGAGATATGATGAAATGTGGTTTGAACCGGTAGTTCCGGGGAGCGAAGTGCGGGGAATGATCCGCAGTATTTATGAGACACTGACAAATTCCTGCCTGTCAGTATCGGATGGAGAGAGAGTCATCAGCAAAAGGACCATCGAGCATTTTAAGCCGGGAGTGCTGCAGTGGAGTGATAATAATATAGTACTTTGGGACGCCAGCAAAACAGACGCCATATATCGGGAGAAGAACGATTTTTCTGATAAGAGATATCAGACATGTGCCATTCCAGATGGAACGAAAGTCAGCTTTCGGGTGGAAAGACCAAGCAGTACTTATGCGAAACCAGACGTGACAGCTTTGTCTGAAAATGAAGAGGAATATCCAAAAAAGGGGTATATCCTCAAGGGAAATCAGGGACCGGAGATTGCGTCGGGCAAGAATACGAAATGTTACCAAAACGGGCAGCAATGCGTTATGCTTCGCAATGGAAAATGTGTTGGAAAAAACCAAAATGCGGAGCATTGTTTTAAGGCGGAAAAGCATTGTGTACATATTTTTTCTATTCCCAATAAAGGAACAGCAAAAAAAGTTACTGAAAAAAGTATGGATACATTAAGAGTGGTTTTGGAGCAGTATATCAAAAATGATCCGGCTTGCTATCAGGAATATAAGACAGCGTACGAAAAATTTATCACACATAGAACAGACGGACTTCCTGTGTATTATTCAGAATCCGTCGGGGATCATTATTATCTGCTTTCTCCGGCGTGTATTACGCGGGAGGTTTATAAGAATACGGTCAATATATTGACAGATTCCCATAAAACCTGTAACTCGAAGGAGAGGAAGCTTTGTCCGGCATGTCGGCTGTTTGGTATTGTTAATTACAATATCGCGCAGGGAAGCAAGATACGATTTTCAGATTTATATCCGGTTCATAAGGTTAATGAAAACAGAGAGTATTATGATGAGATTCTGGTACTGGATCCATTGGGAGTTCCCCATCTGGAAAGTACAGAATTTTATCTGAAGAAGCCCCTGGCAGGTAAAAATGAAGAAGTGTGGTTTTGGACGTATGATTATTATACTGTCAAAAAGGATGGTAAAGTGAACGTAAAACCATATAAGCCTGAAATCTCAGGGAGAAAATTCTATTGGAACAAGCTTACGGGCGTGGAACAGTGTCCTCGAAGGACGCCGCTGAACCGGACAGTACGGCCAGTGAAAGCGGGAGTTGAATTTAGCGGAGAGGTTTATTTTGATGAGATAACGGAAAAACAGTTAAAACAGCTGATTTATATACTGACTTATACAGCAGATGGGAAACACGGCTATAAGCTGGGAATGGGAAAACCATTAGGTCTGGGAAGTGTAGAATTGTCTGTTCATGATCCACAGGATATTTCGGTCAGGGAATTTGACGGAAATGAATATAAGCTTTCTCATGAATGGAATCCGGAAAAAATCGGCGCAAGTTCTTTTGAAGAACTGGAATTAGATGGAAAGGCAGAAGCGTCGTTTGAATTGATGACAAGATATCTGAAAGAGGATGAGATGAAAAAGATCCATTATCCTAAGACCGGGGAAGAACAGGAGGAAGAAGGATTCAAATGGTTTACGGATAATCGGGTATCTGAGACAGCGTCGCCCCGTTTCAGGACACAGGCAAAAATCTGTGAAGAACTTCCTGGTTTGGGGAAAGGACAGATACCATGGATGTCGGCAAAGCCATCCCTTCGGGAGCCTGAACCGAACGAAGAGAAAACGGGAGGGCAGAAAAATTATAAAACGCGGGCAGCATCCCCTGGAAATGCCGCAGATGAAAATAGTAATACTGCAGTATTAACAGCGCTTATATTTAATCGATCTAAGGAATATAGAGCAAAGGTACTGTCTGTCGGACGTCCTGCTCAAAATAAGAAATTCATGGAATATGATATAGAAATATTAAATGTGCCAGAATGTCGAAATAAGAAATATATCGCGTCAGTGCATAAAAATGAAAAGTTAAAAATACAGGATGAAATAGACGTAGTCTGGTATAAGGGAAAAACCTTTAATCTTAAACCCAGGAAACGGTTCTGAAAGTTTTTAAGGAGAATAGAAGTATGAAGACAACACTTACCTTTGATATTCCATACATCAGGCTTCGCTTTCGGGCGGAGGTAGTTGAGGATACCTATATGCCGATGGATAAAGAGTCTGCTTTGAGAGGTGGATTGGGCGAGATGCTTCTCAGACAGAATTGTGTCTCAGACCGGGACTGTGAAACGTGCAGATTTAACCAGGTATGTGTTGTGCAGCATACCTTCTATTCTCCTATGGAAAAGAAACCGGACTATGTCACAGGGAAGGAAAGCGTGGGATATCTCATCGAGTGCCTGGACAAGCGGACGGAGTTTGAAGAAGGCAGTAATTTTGAATTTACGCTTCTTCTATTTGGGAACAGTATTGCCTTTTTTAATATTTATCTTCAGGCGTTCTCTCAGCTCGGCATGGTGGGATTGGGGAAAAATAAATCCCGTTTCCAGATCGCGGAGGTACTCAATACGCGGGGAAAGAAGATTATCCGCGGCAATGAAGTGGACATGAGACGTTACCAGGTGGAAACGGTAAAGGATTATGTTTTGTACAGAAAGGAGGAGCTGAAGAAAAAGTCCGGACCATGGGAAGCGTGGTTCCTTACGCCTCTTAGTATGAAATACCAGCAGAATTTTATGGAAAAATTTTATGCGGAGGCATTAGTGCAGGGAGCTGTAAGAAGAATGCATATGCTTAATTATTATATGGGGGTAGACGCGGAAATGCCGGTGTGTACGGAGTATCCGGTCATCGAAAAACAGACAGTTAAGAAAGAATACAGGAAACGATATTCGGGAACTCAGGATTCCCATATGACACTGTGGGGAATTACGGGAAGGATGATTTTTAAAAGAATGCCGGAGGAATGTCTGGACTATCTGATCGCCGGAGAACTGACGCATATGGGAAAAAATACCAGTTTTGGATTTGGTAAATATGTGCTGTGCAGAGGAGAAGGATGAAAATAGTGTCTATTGGCGCATTGAAGAGAAGTGGAAGAATGGAGGGTGAAAATATTGTGAAACAATGGTTTTGTTACAGGACCGCGGGGTGTATAATAGTGACATCACAGGGAGTGGCTGGATGAAAAAATATGAACAAAATATGAACATGCCAGAAAATGGATGGAAAACGCTTGATATCAGAATATTCTGATAAATATCTGTAAAAACGAGCCCGCAAAGCCAGTATTTATGCGGGGTCCAGAAGGGTACTGTAGAAATGAAGATTGCCCGTTTAGGGCATTGAAACAGTGTTTGTTCTTGGTCTTAAATGAGCATAATTTCGTAGAAATGAAGATTGCCCGTTTAGGGCATTGAAACCAGGATAATATCCTCTTACCGGATTTACCTGCATTTTTAAGTAGAAATGAAGATTGCCCGTTTAGGGCATTGAAACACTAAGGTTAAGCCACCATCGTAAACCTCTGTAGAGTAGAAATGAAGATTGCCCGTTTAGGGCATTGAAACATCCCTTTGGCAAAATAACCAGTCATAATACCGCTAGGATAGTAGAAATGAAGATTGCCCGTTTAGGGCATTGAAACCTATTAATGTCGCCTTAATTTTTACTTCTGGAACAGTAGAAATGAAGATTGCCCGTTTAGGGCATTGAAACTCATGTCGAGGATATCTTCAATATTCTCCTTAACATCGTAGAAATGAAGATTGCCCGTTTAGGGCATTGAAACACTGCTGTACTACATTTTCCAGCTCCGGATAAGTCGGTAGAAATGAAGATTGCCCGTTTAGGGCATTGAAACACTTAATTTTTACTTCTGGAACAAAAATAGTTGTGTTGTAGAAATGAAGATTGCCCGTTTAGGGCATTGAAACAACCAAACATCCCTTTCTAAGAACTTTCGGCTGAATCGTAGAAATGAAGAAAGCCCGTTCAGGGCATTTCGCCCTCCCTAACTCCGGGAATCTGGTATATAGTATTGAAGAACTTAGAACCTGAAATACTTTTTGCATTCTCTGACATTTTTTGCGGATCTCTCTTTGTTTCTCCCCTAAAATATGCTAAAATAATTGAATCAAACGTTTCGGAATACTGTGCGTGCTGCGCAGGAAATGAATCATGCTAAGAAACAAAGGAGGACTCCCCGTGAAAGCTTTATTGATTCTCGGTGCCGGCGGCTTCGGCCAGATGGTAAAAGAGACCGCAGCGATGATCGGCTATGAGCAGGTGGTATTTTTGGATGACGCTGCCAAAGGCGCCGATGTTGTGGGAAAGTGCTGTGATTATGTGATCAAGCACCAGGAATACACTACCGCGGTAGCGGCTTTCGGCAATAACCGTACACGTCTGTACTGGACAGACAAACTGATAGAGGAAGGCTATGAAGTGCCTGCCATCGTGCACCCATCGGCAATTATCAGCCCCAGTGCTGTGATCGAGCCGGGATGCTTTATCATGCAGAGGGCAGTTGTAAATACACATACTCATATTGAAAGAGGAGCGCTTATCAACAGCGGAGCCGTAGTGGATCATGATTCTGTTGTCTGCCGCGGTGCCCATGTGTGCCTGGGCAGTATTGTGAAGGCAAACTGCACCATTGAGGAAGGGAAAAAAGTGGAGGCCGGAGAGGTTGTCTTCTCTACAAGAAGAAAGATCGAGGGTGCGGACAGCCGTTCTCTGGAAGATGCGGTTTATGCTTTTGGATTCGGAACACAGTGCAGTTATGTGAAGCCTTTTGGTGAAGGGCATATCAATGAGACTTATGCAGTCTATATGCCTGACGAAAACGGCGTAGATGAACCTCTGTATGTGCTTCAGCGGGTGAATATCAATGTATTTAAAAATCCGGCAGAGGTCATGGAGAATATTTTTGGTGTAACAGAGTATCTTCGTGATGTGATCCGCCGGGAAGGCGGAAACCTGGATCGGGAGACGCTGTCTTATATTAAGACAAAGAGCGGCGACACTTATTTTGAGGACGATGAAGGCCAGCCGTGGCGCTGCTTAAATTATGTTTCCAATTCCGTCTGCTACCAGACCGTGGAGAGACCAGAGCAGTTTTATCAGTCAGCCAGGAGTTTCGGCCATTTTCTGAAACAGCTTGGCGATTATCCGGCTGAGAGCCTTCATGAAACCATTCCTCAGTTTCATGATACTGTGAAACGTTTCCATGATTTTGAGGCAGCTGTGAAGAAAGATGTAAAAAACCGGGGACGTCTCTGCCGTCCTGAGACAGAATTTGCTCTTGCAAGGGAAGAGGACTGCGGGGTGCTTATGAAGCAGCTCCAGGAGGGAATTCTGCCTCTTCGGGTAACGCACAACGACACGAAGCTGAATAACATTTTGTTTGATGCGGATACCGGGAAGGGACTTTGCATTATTGATCTGGATACCATTATGCCGGGGCTCGCGGCCAATGATTTCGGGGATTCTATCCGTTTTGGAGCTTCTACTGCAGAGGAGGATGAGCCGGATCTTGATAAGGTTCATTTCGATATCCATCTGTATGAGCTCTATGTGAAAGGATATCTGGAAATGGCGAAGGATGTGCTCACACCGGCGGAGATCGAAAGTCTTCCCTGGGGCGCAAGACTGATGACCCTGGAGTGCGGCATCCGTTTTCTGACGGATTTCCTGCAGGGGGATGTGTATTTCAAGACTGCTTACCCGGAACATAACCTGGTGCGGGCGAGAACGCAGTTCAGACTTGTGAAGGAAATGGAAGAGCAGTTTGAAGCCATGTGTGAGATTATAAAAAA
Organism: uncultured Blautia sp.; assembly: GCA_944380235.1. Taxonomy (GTDB): domain Bacteria; phylum Bacillota; class Clostridia; order Lachnospirales; family Lachnospiraceae; genus Blautia. The sequence goes on along the minus strand of CALWHD010000113.1, from coordinate 1,556 downwards.
ATATCAGTAAATTGATAAGGGATTAAACCTTACGGCTGCGGATATCGTCATCCGTTGCGGCTGTCTTGTATTTTTGCTGCCAGTTTATGCCCTGCCCAGTAGATCAGCCCGCCGATCCCTCCGCCCAGAGTGTTGTAGCACAGATCAGAAAGCTGAAATGTGCCCAGTCTCAGAAAAAGCTGCAGAAATTCAATGGACAGGGAACATAAAAATACAACTGCGATGGAGACGCAGAACGTTTTTCCGAATCTCACTGTGTCTCCGAGCAGGCGCTTTTTGAAATTCCAGAACAGCAGCACAGTAAAAGGCATAAACAAAATAAAATTTTCAATGCATTCTGTAGTCAATACCATTTCTCCGGTATTGCTGTCTTCTTTATAGATCCACCATCCTCCCATGACACTGGATAATGGGTTCAGCCACATATTCCGGTTGATCAAAGTACGGAAAAGAATCATGGTAATATAGAATACGAAGAAGAAAAGACGCCGGAATTCCGGTTCATTTTTAAAATATCTGAGCCATGTTTTGACGGCTTCCTTCCACCCTCTTCCTCCTTCGGAAGCAGAACTCCTGGAATAGAGATAGAGAAACATAAACATAGTAGACAGGAGGACAGAGAACCAAAAGGGCTGGTAGAGCGCTGTCAGAACATTTGTGATAATTGTGCCGATGATTTCTTTCACAGTGTAAATTACCTTTCTTTAGGAATAGCAGGAAAAATCAGACCAGGACGGTAAGCCATGGTTTGTTTCCTGTTGTCCATTCTATTCAGTCTATAGGAGAAAGTCAAGAGAAGAAACCATTCCCTAATGAAGTTTCTGAAACTGTCGTCAGTTTTTAAGCGTTGCGGAGCGGCTGTCCGCCGGTGATCTTTCACTGGCGGACAGCCGCTCCTTTTTAGAGGGGGAAGGCATTACGCCTGTTCCAAACCCAGACAGAGATCTATAAAATCCTGCATGAGGTTTGTCAAAAATTTATTCTGATGATAAATGACATGAAATTCTCTTTCCAGCACCACGTCTTCCACATAGAAAGGGGCGATGGTCCCGCTGTCCAGCGCATCCTGACAAAACCGGCGGGACAGCGCCGCCACGCCCAGATTCTTGGCGGCGGCGTTCAGGATAGCCTGTTGGCTGACGCTTTGCCATATAATATTTACATGGATTTTTTCCATCTGGAAAAATTCATCCAGAAGTTTTCTTTCAGAGGATTCTTTTTCCCGCATAAGGAAGGCGCTGTGGTCCAGCTGTTCTTTGAAAATTGTCCTGTTGGCCCAGGGATGGCTGGGAGAGCAGATAAAGCACATGGTATTGCGGAGGAATCTCTGAGAAGTAATAAAGTTGTTTGAGGGAGTACCCTCCACCAGGGCAAAATCTAATTTATTATCCAGAATCAGTTCTTCCAAGAATCTGGTGTGCTCTACTGCCGCCTGGATCAGGACATCCGGATGAGAGTCTTTAAATTCTTTGATGAGATCAGGAAGCAGATTTGCGCCTATGGCCATATTGCTTCCGATCCGCAGGGTTCCCACAGAATCCCAGTTTTTGATCTCC
>CALWHD010000112.1 GCA_944380235.1 uncultured Blautia sp. | reverse complement strand
TTTGTGTGCCTCCCACTTCACCTATCTGCCGTATATTATTCGGAATGCGGAAATACCCTTCATTCCCCTCGGGCTTTTGTTTCTCTTTCTCATAAATGATTTCTATCATTTTACATTCACCCCTTTTGAAGAAAAGGATAGCACACACTTTATGCGAATTTTATCGCATTAGGGAGCTGACATCACATTTTTTTGCGACAAATCTCCCGCCGTACAAAAGGGATAAAGGAATAAAAAACGGACAAAATAACTAAAAGCATATCTTCTTGCAAAAACATCAGAAAGGAATGGAATTTTATGCAGACCAGAAAAGAATCCGTTTACTATATAGAAAATGCCCTCCGGGGCGCAGATATCAAACTTGGCGCCCTGTTGTTTGATTTCCTGGATTCCTCCGGGGATGAGCGCAAAGAACTGGTTTTTCTCTGCATAGGCAGCGATCGGATCACAGGCGACAGCCTTGGTCCTCTGGTGGGACATCATCTCTCCAAAAGAGGCCTGCCTCATGCACACGTATACGGCACTCTAAGCCAGCCTGTCCATGCCCTGAACTTAAATGAGACTGTAAGGCAGCTGAAGCAGCAGCATCCCCACAGTCTCATTATAGCCATCGATGCTTCTCTGGGAAGCAGAAATCATCTTGGTTTTCTTACAATTACCAAAGGCGCCCTGGAACCAGGTCTTGGCGTGCGCAAAAAACTTCTTCCTGTGGGAGATATTTCCATCACAGGGATCGTGAATATTTCCGGCACGTTTGATCACTTCCTCCTGCAGACCACGCGGCTGGCTACTGTAGTTCAAATGGCTGATTCCATTGTATCCGGAATCCTTTTTGCCTACAGTCAGTATTTCGGAACCCGACGTTTCTCCCGCCCCCCTTTTTTCCAGCCAGAACCGGAGCGTTCTCTCAGCTTTGCAAAGTTGACTTCGCTTTCAGCTGCTGCTTCCTCGCCAAAAGGCAGGACATAATCCTGATATCGGTACTCTGCACCGAATACTTTCTTTACCAGACGTTTGATAAACAAATAGGCCCCCACCGGAAACCACAGCCGGTAATAATACCGTCCGATCTCACAGGTTCCGCAGTATTTGTCAGTAAGTGTGATAATCCAGGTTTCCCAGTGGGTGGGCGGTACAGGTGTCACAGGAAACATATGCTTTACAATCATTTCCTGCTCTAATCTGTTGAGTTTAAAATATTTTTTTGCATTGCGGAGCGCAGTATGGGGATGGGTCATAGCATGAACCGGATCCCCAGTCTTTTTCCGGTGATTATGCCAATCATAAAGAAACAGGTCGTGAAGCATTCCGGCCCTGGCAGCGCTCCTGGCATCCAGGTCAAAAAATTTACAGATCCTGTAATTATAATATGCCACATTCAGGCAGTGCTGGTAACAGCTGGTTCCGCAGTGATGGGGGTATTTCTTCATCTGCAGCACTGCAGGGTGATGTACCAAATCTTTTATATATCCGTAAAACTCTTCATTTTCCGGATTTTTTACTGTGCTTTTAGTTCTTTTTTTGCGCAAGAAAAAACTTCTTTTCATAGGCCATACTCTCTTTTCAAAACTTTTACAGGCAGATCAATATCTCTTATTTTCCTGTAATTCCCTCCGGTACGGGAAGCAAAGAAAAGAACCTGCCGTTTTGTTCCTGTTGTAACCATACTATGCACTCCCGTTTTCTTTTTATCATCTCATAAAACCTTTTCCATATTGTAATCAAAATCCATAGAATAATCAAGTCCGGAAGATTTTCCAAAAACATTCTCAAACATCAGCCGGTATCCTAAAAATATTAGGCTATTATCACGGATCGCAGAAAAGGCGGTATAAGCAAAACACTTTACCGCCTTCCGAAACTATATTTGATTATCTATAAACCCTTACACAAAAGATTTCACTTTTTCATAAATACCATTAGAATCAATTCCATATTTCTCAAGCAGCTTTACCGCCGGACCGGACTCACCGAATACATCATTGATACCGATTCTCAGCATCTTTGTAGGTGCTTTTTCAGACAGGACTTCTGCCACAGCACCGCCCAGTCCTCCGATAATGGAATGTTCCTCCACAGTTACCACTTTTCCTGTTTCCTGCGCTGCTTTTACCACCAGTTCTTCGTCCAGAGGTTTGATCGTATGGATATTGATCACCTTTGCATCAATACCATCCGCAGCCAGTTTCTCTGCTGCTACAAGAGCCTCATTCACACATAAACCTGTGGCAAAGATCGTCACGTCTTTTCCTTCTCTTAATACAATGCCTTTTCCGATCTCAAATTTGTAATCCGGCCTGTCATTGATCACAGGGACCGCAAGTCTTCCAAAACGAAGGTACACAGGACCTTCATGCAGGTAAGCAGCTTCCACTGCCGCTTTTGCCTCCACATCATCAGAAGGATTTAAGATTACCATGCCCGGAATGGTCCTCATAAGAGCCATATCTTCGTTGCACTGGTGGGTAGCACCGTCTTCCCCTACAGAAATACCTGCATGGGTAGCACCGATTTTTACATTTAAGTGAGGATAGCCTATGGAGTTGCGCACCTGTTCATACGCACGTCCGGAAGCAAACATAGCAAATGTACTTGCAAAAGGAACCTTTCCAGTAGTGGAAAGTCCCGCTGCAATTCCCATCATATTACACTCCGCAATCCCACAGTCAATATGACGCTCCGGAAATGCTTTCTTAAAAATACCGGTTTTGGTAGCGCCAGCCAGGTCGGCATCCAGAACTACCAGATTCTCATATTTCTTTCCCAGCTCTACTAAAGCATTTCCATAACTCTCTCTGGTGGCAATTTTCTTTACTTCTGACATAATGCCTCACCTGCCTTTTCCAAATCTTCCATTGCAATTTTATACTGTTCGTCATTAGGAGCTTTACCATGCCAGTCTACAGCATTTTCCATGTAAGAAACTCCCTTTCCTTTTACAGTTTTCATAATGATTGCTGTCGGCATTCCCTTTGTGACTCTCGCCTCATCCAGAGCAGCCTTTAACTGATCAAAATCATTGCCGTCTTCCACATTGATCACATGGAAATTAAATGCCTCAAATTTCTTATCAATCGGATACGGAGAACAAACATCCTCGATATTTCCGTCAATCTGCAAACCGTTGTTGTCCACGATTACAACCAGGTTGTCCAGTTTTCTGTATCCGGCAAACATCGCTGCCTCCCACACCTGTCCTTCCTGGATCTCCCCGTCGCCAAGGAGTGTATATACACGATAAGAATCTCCGTTCATCTTAGCAGAAAGAGCCATTCCCACTGCTGCAGAAATTCCCTGCCCTAAAGAACCGCTGGACATATCTACACCCGGAATGTGCTTCATATCCGGATGTCCCTGGAGATAGGATCCTACATGACGGAATGTCTTCAGATCTTCCACCGGGAAATAGCCTCTGTGTGCCAGTGCGGAATATAATCCCGGAGCAGTATGTCCTTTTGATAAGACAAAACGGTCACGGTCCGGTTTGTGTGGATCCTTCGGAAAAAAAAAAATTAATTTAATAGTCAGAGATGTAGGAACATATGGTGCAAAAAGT
>CALWHD010000111.1 GCA_944380235.1 uncultured Blautia sp. | reverse complement strand
GCCTTTAAGCCTACCCCCTCCATTGCCGCACGTCAGGAAACGGTAAACCGAAGCGGAGAAAACATTGAAATCAGCATTAAAGGAAGGCACGATCCTATTATTGTCCCCCGCGCTGTGGTGGTTGTAGAATCTATGGCAGCCGCTGTGATCCTGGATGCCATGCTGGGCAGCATGACCTCCCGGATGGACAGGATCAAAAAATTTTTTGATATACCAGAATGATTCTCAAAAAACCTCCGCAAGGGTACTTTTCCCTGTATTTTACGCGGAGGTTTTCTTTAGAAAATCTTTTGCTTTTTATAACGTCACTTTTAAATATTGCACTTTACAATCTGTAACATAGACAGAAGACAGGAGTTAATACCATGGAAATGAATCACATTTTAATCGTAGAAGATGACAAAGATATCCGGGAAGGAGTTGCGATTTATCTGAAAAGCCAGGGCTATGAAGTGTTTCTCGCCGGAGACGGAATGGAGGGTCTGAAAGTCCTGGAAAGAGAGGAGATCCATCTCGCCATTGTAGACATCATGATGCCCCGGATGGATGGAATTACCATGACTATGAAGCTTCGGGAAAAACACGATTTTCCGGTGATCATGCTTTCTGCCAAATCCGAAGAGGTCGACAAGGTAATGGGGCTGAACATCGGCGCTGATGATTACGTCACCAAGCCTTTTACCCCTATGGAGCTCATGGCAAGAGTAAACTCTCAGATGCGCCGGTACCGCCGCTTCATGGAAAAACTTCAGGCAAAGGAAGAGCAGCAGTCTGATACCGTCTATACCTTAGGAGGACTTGAGGTAAACGAAAGCACCTTTGAAGTACGCGTAGATGACAATCCGGTAAAATTAACTCCCATGGAATTTAAAATTCTCCTGCTTCTTATCAAAAATCCCGGCAGGGTATTCTCAGCTGACGAAATCTACGAAAGGGTATGGAATGAACGGGCGGTCAACACAGAGACTGTCATGGTTCATGTCAGAAATATCCGTGAAAAGATTGAGATCAACCCTCGGGAACCAAAATATTTAAAGGTGGTGTGGGGCGTTGGATATAAAATCGAAAAACTTTCATAAACTGGCTGTTATCATTATCTGTCTGATCATTCTTCTGCCGTCTTCGGCAATGATGGTAGTCAGACCTCATTACATTAAAGAAAAAACCGGAAAAGATGAATTTCCCTTTGCTTATTCCAGCATCCTGGAACAGCTTGTGACCAGCAGTTATGTCTTGTACGCGGAGGAACTTTTAAGTAAGGATGCAGACCTTACTCCCTATGAGATTTTCTGCGGTTCTGCCACTCCTGCTTCCGGCAGCGGAGAGAAAGCGTCTCCTGAGATGGATTCTTCGGAAGAATACAGCGACGGTTCCGATGCAGACAGTCAAGAGGAATGGGTGATGGATGAAGTTCAGGATGATTTTGATAATTGGAACGGAGAATTCGCACAGATGCGTCCTTATCTGGAGTACGAGGTGTTAAATAAAGAGACCGGAAAAGTATTAGATACCAATTACTCCAGAACAGGAAATAATGTTTCCCTCTATCAGTCCCTGGACGATATCCACACGGGTTCTGTACTGAAAGACTCTTCGGACTATGCATTTGCAGCAGCGATCGAATATGGTGAAAATGGAAACATTGAATTCACTCCCTTTTATTCTCATGAAAAAAGCACTGCTTCCCAGGTATTGAATGAGCGGGCAAAATCGAATCCCTTTTCTTATTTGAATGACAACTGGGAACTGAATCTGTCCTTCCAGAGACCGGAAAACAGGATTTACTGTTTTGCCATTACAGATACTTCCCTGAAGGCACTCATGGAAGACTATCCCGATATGATTTATACCTACAACTCCAGTGATGCCTCCACAGAAGATCTGATGGTGTTTTTCCTCACCCTGTCGGGGATGGTTGCTGCGGCAGCGCTTCTGCTTCCCCTTATCAAACCGCTGCATACAGGACAGGAAAAAATTTTCCAGGTACCGTTTGAACTGGTCATGATCATCAGCATCTCTGTGCTGAGTATTTCCCTGGCAGTATCTGCAAATCCTTATACCATGAACCAGCAGTCCATCTACAGCGTGCTTACCGGTATCGGCTGGAAAGAAGGCTCCGCAAACGCCGTGCAGTATTTCTGGGGTCTGCTGGGCTGGGTGATGATCTTTGCTGTGTTCTACTGGACCGCAGGATGTATCAGAATGATATTTGTCATGGGTCCCAGACAGTATATCAGGGAGCGTGTATTCTGCTACCGCATCTTCCCCTGGCTGAAGAATCTGTGGTCCCGGATCTATAACGGCCTTCTCCACATCAACCTGAAGGAAGATACTAACCGTCTTCTTATAAAGATCGTACTGATAAACTTTATTATTTTAGGATTTATCAGCCTGATGTGGGTCTGGGGAATCGCGGCTCTGCTCCTCTACTCCGTGGCTCTGTTCTTCCTTCTCAGAAAGTACTTCCGAAAGATCCAGGATCAGTACCATTTACTTCTGGAAGCTACAAATGAACTTGCCAAAGGGAATCTGAACGGAACCATTCCGGAGGATTTGGGCGTATTTGAACCCTTCCGTGAGGAGATCGACAAGATCCAGACCGGCTTTAAAAAGGCTGTGGACGAAGAGGTCAAAAGCACAAAAATGAAAACAGACTTGATCACCAATGTATCCCACGATCTGAAAACTCCTCTTACAGCGATCATCACATATGTAGATCTGCTGAAACAGCCTGGTCTCCCGGAAGAGGAAAAGAAAAAGTACATTGATATTCTGGACCAGAAAGCAAACCGGCTGAAATACCTGATCGAAGACCTGTTCGAGATCAGCAAGGCAACCAGCAAAACAGTTACTCTGAACATAGACGACATCGATATTGTAAGCCTCCTTCTCCAGGTAAAACTGGAACTTCAGGATAAAATCGAAGCTGCGGGACTGAACTTCCGTATGAATCTTCCGGAAGAAAAAATCATTCTTCCCCTGGACGGCCAGCGCACTTACCGTATCTTTGAAAATCTGATCGTAAATATCACCAAATATGCCCTGCCCGGAACCCGTGTCTACATCCATGCAGAGAACACGGAAAACCATGTGAAGATCAGTATGAAAAATATTTCCGCCTCAGAGCTGGATTTCAGCCCTGCAGAGATCACAGAACGTTTTGTGAGAGGCGATGCTTCCAGAAATACAGAGGGAAGCGGACTTGGGCTTGCTATTGCCAAAAGCTTTACAGAACTTCAGGGCGGCAGGCTGGAAGTTATGACAGACGCAGATCTGTTCACTGTTGAGATTACATTTCTAAAATAATCGGATATAAAAGAACCCGCCG
>CALWHD010000110.1 GCA_944380235.1 uncultured Blautia sp. | reverse complement strand
AAGGAGGATGTTACTATGGGATTCAAATCAGACATCGAAATCGCACAGGAATGTACAATGGAGCCGATCACCAAGATTGCGGAAAAAGCAGGGATCGACGAAAAGTATCTGGAACAGTACGGAAAGTACAAAGCAAAAATTGACTACAACTTATTAAAGGAATCTGATGCTCCCAACGGAAAACTGATCCTGGTCACAGCGATCAACCCAACACCGGCAGGAGAAGGAAAGACTACCACAACGGTAGGTCTTGCTGACGGTATGCAGAAGCTGGGCAAAAAGGTTATGGTAGCGCTCCGTGAGCCTTCTTTGGGACCGGTCTTCGGAGTAAAAGGTGGAGCGGCAGGCGGCGGATACGCACAGGTGGTTCCTATGGAAGACATCAACCTGCATTTTACAGGAGATTTCCATGCGATCGGCGCAGCAAACAACCTGCTGGCAGCAATGCTGGACAATCACATCTATCAGGGAAATGAATTAAATATTGACCCAAGAAAGATCACCTGGAGAAGATGCGTGGATATGAATGACCGCCAGCTTCGTTTCGTAGTAGACGGTTTAGGCGGAAAGACCAACGGAATGCCAAGAGAAGACGGATATGACATCACCGTTGCATCTGAGATCATGGCAGTTCTGTGTCTGGCAAAGGACATCACAGATTTAAAGGAAAGACTGGGAAGGATCATCGTAGGCTATACTTACGGAAAAGTTTCCGAACAGAAACCGGTTACTGCTCATGACCTTCACGCAGAAGGCGCTATGTGCGCACTGTTAAAAGACGCCCTGAAACCGAACCTGGTACAGACCCTGGAGCATGTACCGGCGATCGTACACGGCGGACCGTTTGCAAACATCGCACACGGATGCAACTCTGTCATCGCTACCAAGATGGCACTGAAATTAGGTGATTATGCTATCACAGAGGCAGGTTTCGGAGCTGACCTGGGAGCAGAGAAGTTCCTGGATATCAAATGCCGTATGGCAGGCCTGACACCAAATGCAGTCGTTATCGTGGCAACCGTGCGTGCGCTGAAATACAACGGCGGTGTTCCGAAGGCAGATTTAAATAATGAGAACCTGGAAGCACTGGAAAAAGGACTGCCAAACTTACTGAAACATGTAAGCAACATCAAAAATGTATACAAACTTCCATGTGTCGTAGCGATCAACGCATTCCCGACGGATACCAAGGCAGAGCTTGATCTGGTAGAGCAGAAATGTAAAGAGCTGGGTGTAAACGTAGCACTGTCTGAAGTATGGGCAAAAGGCGGGGAAGGCGGTATCGCACTGGCAAAAGAAGTGATCCGTCTGGTAGAAGAGCCAAATGACTTTACATATTCCTATGAACTGGAAGGAAGCATTGAAGATAAATTAAATCAGATCGTACAGAAGATCTACGGAGGAAAGAGAGTTGTGCTGACAGCCAATGCTCAGAAGCAGGCGAAACAGTTAGAAGACCTGGGATATGGAAACTGCCCGATCTGTGTAGCGAAGACACAGTACAGCCTGACGGATGACCAGACAAAGCTGGGAGCACCTACAGACTTTGAAGTGACAGTAAGGAACCTGAAGATCTCTGCGGGGGCAGGATTTGTGGTAGCTCTGACAGGAGAGATCATGACCATGCCAGGTCTGCCGAAAGTACCGGCTGCAGAGAGGATCGATGTAGACGATACAGGCAAGATTTCCGGCCTGTTCTAAATTACATGCAGAGTCTGACACAGCAGACTTTTCCAGGGTATGCATAATAACGGAGGACGTCTGTGAAGAACAGGCGTCCTGAAACTTAAGGGAGAAATCTGGAAGGGACGAGATAATATGTTTCAAGATGAGTATAATGCGGTCTGCAGTGCCGGGGTAAATAAGAATAAACTGTTAAAAAACAACCTGGCAGGATATTTTGTGGCAGCAATGGTTGCAGGTATGTTTATTTCCTTTGGAAGCTTTGTAGCATTTACATTAGGTTCTGTTATTTCAGCGGGAGAAGCTGCTTCCTGGACAAAGGCGGCGCAGGCGTTTGCGTTTGCATCTGCGCTGAGCCTGGTAGTTATGGCCGGGGCTGAGTTATTTACAGGTAATAATTTCGTTATGGCAGCAGCGGCTTTTCGGAAGAAAGTAAGCTGGAGTGATACCGTAAAGCTTTGGGTCATTTGCTGGATCGGCAATCTGATCGGCTCACTGCTCTCAGTAGTAATGTTCCAGCTGACAGGAATTCCCAGCGGAGATACAGCAGCATATTTCGGACAGATCGCAGCCACAAAGGTGGGACTGGATCCGGTGTCCCTGCTGGCAAGAGCCGTGCTTTGTAACATTCTTGTCTGCCTTGCTGTATGGTGCTCTGTTAAGATGAAATCAGAGACCGGAAAACTGATTATGATCTTCTGGTGTATTTTCGTATTTATGGTATCCGGGTTTGAGCACAGCATCGCAAATATGAGTGTCATCGGCGTGGCAGTGGCAAACGGTATGACAGGTATCGGACAATATTGCTACAATGTACTGCTTGCAACTTTGGGAAATATGATAGGGGCTATTGTTTTTGTAGCGTTTCCTTATCATTTGATTTCGAAAGAAAAATAATCAGACAGAAGAAACAGCAGAAAAGAAGTGCCGCGGCTCATCCAAATAGATGAGAAAACGGCATTTTTTTACTATACAGGATGAAGGTGCGGGTGAAAGCTATGGACAAGATAAAAGAAGACTATTCTCTTCTGCTGCTTGCAGGCGGGAGAAGCAGCAGGATGGGGACAGATAAAGCAGAACTTTCTTACCTGGGCAGGACTTTTATGGAAAATCTGTTGGAGAAGGCAGAACAGCTTGGGATCAAGAAAAAGTTTTTGTCCGGACATGATAGCAATCTGGAAGGTGTAAGGGTTGTTCAGGACTATTATAAGGACAGAGGTCCGCTGGGGGGAATGCATGCATGCATGAGAGAGATGCAGACAGATTATTGCCTGGTACTTCCTGTGGATGTACCACAGATTCCTCTGGAAGTTCTGCAGAATCTTCTTTCTTTTCACAGAGAAATGATGAAGCGAGGAGAGCGGGAAATACCTCTGCTGCTCTCTCATGGAGACAGGACAGAACCGCTTATCGGTATTTATCCTGTGAACATGCAGGAAGAGATCGGGGAGGCTGTTCAAGATCATCCGGCATCTGTGTTTTCTGTACTGAAAAAAAAGGGATACAGGATTTTTCAGACGGAAATAGAGGCGTGGCAGGCAGAAAATATCAATACGCCTCAGACATACCATGCTGTTTTAGAACATGAAATGGGGGAGCAGAAAATGTGGAGAGAGATTACACTGGAACATGCCCGGGAACTTATCCAGCAGCGGATACAGAAAATCCAGGATATAGAAGAACTGGAAGTAAATAATGCGGGGGGATATGTATTGGCAGAAGACATTGCTGCTTCCCTGGATAACCCGCCTTTTCCACGCTCTCCCGTAGACGGATATGCTGTAAGGGCAGAGGATCTTGAAGGAGCGGCGCAGGAGAAACCTGTAAGTCTGAAAGTGACGGGCTGTATCTATGCCGGTGATAACGGACAGATCTGTACCGTAAAGACGGGAGAAGCTTACCGGATCATGACAGGGGCCCCGTTTCCTCAGGGAGCGGATACTGCCGTCAGGCAGGAAGATACTGACTGCGGGGAAGAGGAGGTTCTGATCTATAAAGAACAGAAAGCCTGGGACAATTATTGTTTCCAGGGAGAAGATTACCAGAAGGGAAAGCTTCTGTTAAAGAAGGGAACCACCCTTACCTTTGCTGAGCAGGGAATTTTGTCAGGATTGGGTTATACCCGGGTGAAAGTGTACCGAAAACCAGCTATTCGCATTTTTACTACAGGGGATGAGCTGGTTATGCCGGGCAATCCGCTTCTGCCGGGAAAAATTTATGATTCCAATGGGATCATGACAGAGGCAAGGCTGAAAGAACTGGGAATCCAGCCGCTGTCCGTAGAGCATGTGGGTGATGATGAGGAGATTCTTGCGGATAAACTCCTTCATGCCTGCAGGGATGCAGATGTGATCCTGACCACAGGAGGTGTGTCTGTAGGGAAGAAGGATATTCTCCATGGAGCCCTTGCGCGCATGGGGGCAGAGAAGATATTCTGGCGTATAAAAATGCAGCCGGGAATGCCTACAATTTTTTCCGTATACGGGAAAACCCTGATTTTGTCTCTTTCCGGAAATCCATTTGGGACAATGGCAAATCTGGAGATGCTCCTGCGCCCCATGCTGAAAGCCATGACAGGATCGGAAAGGTTTTCTATGGAAAAGAGACAGGGAATCATGGCAGCGGAATTTCCCAAGAAAAGCAGAGTGCGCCGTTTTGTGCGGGCTGTATACAGGGAGGGAGAAGTCAGCCTGCCGGAGGGAATTTATTCTTCCGGAGCTATTGGAACGCTCAGAAGCTGCAACTGTCTTCTGGATATCCCGGCAGGGACAGATCCTATAAAGAAAGGGGAACATGTAACAGTATGGCTGCTTTAAGAAAGCCCTATGCGGCGGCAGTATGCGGCGTGAAAAATTCCGGGAAGACCACGTTTCTGGAAAAACTGGTGAAAGAGCTGAACTGCCGGGGATACAGAGTGGCTGTTGTGAAACATGACGGACATGACTTCCAGGCGGATACAGAGGGAACAGATACCTTCCGGATGCAGAAGGCGGGAGCATATGGGACCTGTGTATTTTCGAAAAACAAATGGATGGCTGTAAAGCAGGAGACCGAGGTGGAACTGGAAACACTTTTTAACCTGTTTGGGGAGGCAGATATGATCCTGGTGGAGGGCATGAAAGATTCCCTGCTTCCCAAATTCGAACTGGTAAGAAAAGGAGTCTCATGTGAAAGCATCTGCAATCCCCGGAACATGCTGGGGCTGGTTACAGATACCAGCTTGAAAATCCCGGGGATTCCTGTATTGGGGATGAGGGAAGTCAGGAGATGTGCAGACATTCTGGAGCAGGAGATGCACGGAAATATACCGGAAGATGAAAAACAGGAAAAATCCAGGTTTCTGTTGTAGCTGCGAAGTATTGGTGATAAAATATTTTCAGGAACTTATGGATGCTGCCCGGAAAAATTCCGGGGTATCCAGGGAACTAGATAAAGGTGTAGCTGTTAAAAGGAGGGAACGACCATGAATTTAAAACAGGTCCAGACAACCTGTCCCTATTGCGGTGCAGGCTGTCAGATTAGTTTTACCGTGGACACGGACGCCAACAAGATTGTGGAAGCGGTTCCGGCAGACGGAAGGACCAATGCGGGAACACTCTGCCTGAAAGGGCATTATGGCTGGGATTATCTCAATGATCCCCAGATCCTGACAAAGCGTCTGCGCAAGCCCATGATCCGAAAAGGAGGAAAGAAATCTCCTCTTGTAGAGGTGTCCTGGGATGAGGCAATTTCTTATGTTGCCAAAAGACTTACAGAGATCAAGGAGAAATATGGTCCGGATGCCATTATGGGTACAGGCTCAGCCCGGGGAGCGGGAAATGAAGCAAACTATCTGATGCAGAAATTTATGAGAGCATGTATCGGCACCAACAATGTAGACCATTGTGCCCGAATATGACATGCGCCATCGGTAGCGGGTCTACTGTACTCTTTAGGTTCTGGCGCAATGTCTATGGGAATCCCCGAAATTGAAGATTCGGGATGTCTTTTATGTTTCGGCTACAATGGAGCCGACTCACATCCGATTGTTGCAAGGCGTATTGTACGCGGAAAACAAAAGGGAATGAAAATTATCTGCGTGGATCCCCGCGTGACGGAGACCGCGCGTATCTCCGATATACATCTGCAGTTAAAGGGAGGGTCAAACCTTGCCCTGGTTAATGCCATAGCAAATGTTATCTGGAGTGAGGGTCTTACAGACGATGCATTTATACGCGAACACACAAAAGGCTACGATGAGTTTATCGAAGTAATCAAAGAATATACTCCGGAATATGCAGAGCCCATCACGCATGTCCCGGCAGAGGAAATCCGCAGGGCTGCAAGACTGTACGCAACTACCAAGCCGGCAATGATCCTTTATGGTATGGGAGTCTGTCAGTTTTCACAGGCAGTGGATGTAGTAAAGGGGCTGGCAAACCTGGCTCTGATGACAGGAAACTTCGGAGGACCTGCCATGGGAATCGGACCGGTTCGCGGGCAGAACAACGTGCAGGGTGCCTGTGATATGGGGGCTTTGCCTAATTCCTATCCGGGATATCAGAATGTCACAGATCCCAAGAGCAGAGAGAAATTTGAAAAGGCGTGGGGAGTTTCTCTTCCGGATAAGGTGGGATGTCCCATCACTCATGTACCGCGCCGCATCCTTCATGAAAAGGACGAAAGCAAGAGAATCCATGCATACTATATTTTCGGGGAAGACCCGGCACAGTCAGATCCTGACCTTGCAGAGGTAAGGGAAGCTCTTGATAAATGTGACTTTGTAGTGATGCAGGATATTTATATGAATAAGACAGGATTGTATGCAGATGTCATCCTTCCGGCAACTGGATGGGGAGAGAATGAGGGTGTATACACCTGTGCAGACAGAGGCTTCCAGAGAATCCGAAAGCTGGTAGAGCCGGAGGGTGATCTGAAACCGGACTGGCAGATCATAGCGGAAATCTCTACCGCTATGGGATATCCTATGGAATATAAAAATACAGAGGAGATCTGGAACGAGCTGATTGATCTGTGCCCAAGCTTCCAGGGGGCAACCTATGAGAAAATGGAAAAATACGGATGTGTCCAGTGGCCCTGCCGGGATAAATCCATGGAGGATAAGGGAACTCCTTACCTGCATAAGGACGGCAAATTTGCCACAGCAGACCAGAAGGCACTGTTTTATGGAACACAGTGGCACCCGCCTTTGGAAAAGGAAAATGAGCAGTATCCAATGACACTGTCTACGGTGCGTGAGGTAGGGCATTATTCTGTAAGGACTATGACAGGAAACTGCCGTACCCTGCGGAATCTGGAAGACGAGCCGGGCTGGGTACAGATGAATACAGAAGACTGCAGACGCCTTGGGCTGAAGAAAGGCGAACTTGTAAAAATCCTGTCCAAGAGAGGGTATTGTATTACCAGATGTCTTCCTACAGACAGAGTCACTCCCGGTGCCACTTATATGACCTATCAGTGGTGGATCGGTGCCTGCAATGAGCTTACCATAGCAGAACTGGATCCTGTCAGCAACACACCGGAATACAAATACTGTGCATGCCGGGTGGAAAAGATAGAAGACCAGGAGTGGGCTGAGCGGCACGTTCAGGAACTGTATGAGGATATTCGCGCCCAGATGGGAATCCATACGGGAAAGGGGGCGAAGGCATGAATTATTTTGTAAAAGGCAATCCGGATCTTTGCATAGGATGCAGGACCTGTATGATCGGATGTGTGGTGGCTCATGAGGGTAAGCGCATATTTGAAATCGACCCGGATTCATATACCTTCAATCCCAAGTTACATATGGTGAAAACGGCTGCCTTAAGTGTTCCGGTGCAGTGCAAGCATTGTGAGAATCCTGCCTGTATGGCAGTCTGTCCTGTGGGAGCCATTTCCCAGAAGGATCACTGCGTTGTCATTGACACAGATAAATGTATGGGCTGCAAGTCCTGCATGGATGCCTGTCCCTTCGGTGCCATCAATATGGTTCCTGTGGCAGGAAAATTCCAGGCAGACGGTACGGAAAAAAAGGTGGCTAATAAGTGTGACCTGTGCACAGGACTTCCGGGCGGACCGGCATGTGTCCGGGTATGCCCCACAGAGGCACTGACCCTGGTGACAGAAGAAGAACTGGAGGAGGCGGCAGAGGCTAAGCGGAAAAAGGCAGCTTTGAACGCCTTTTCGGAAAATTATCCCCAGGAGTAGGAGCCAAAGCTGAATAGGAGGCTATTATGAGAAAAGAATTAGGGTCTTTCGTATTGGGAGACAGTACGAAATGTACCGGCTGCAAGGCCTGTGAGGTGGCATGCTTCACAGTCCACAGCCGGCAGCAGAATCAGACGGGAAAGACAGTAGGGACCGTCACAGTTCCCGTGACTCCCCGATTATTCCTTACAAAATTTGAAAAAGGCTGTATGCCTGTTCAGTGTAAACACTGTGAAGATGCGCCGTGCCTGAATGCCTGCACCAAAGGCGCCATCAGCCGTACCGATCATCAGGTCATTGTAGATCCTGAGAAGTGCATCGGGTGCAAAGACTGTATGCAGGCCTGTCCTTTCGGCGCCATTGCCCTTCTTCCTTATGCGAAAAACGGGCGTGTGGTGGCACAGCCTATGTCCCCGGAGCCAAAGGTTTTTGCCTGCAAATGTGATCTCTGCCAGGGCATTGAGGGCGGACCGGCATGTGTCAGGGTCTGTCCTCATGAGGCTTTGAGGATCGTGGATCCGGAGGCAGAGCGGGAAGAGAAGAATATCAGAGCGGCTGAGGCACTGCTTCTGACCAAAAACTGGAGATAAGGGAGGGCAAATGCATGATAGTAGCGATTGACAAAAATATTTGTACCGGCTGCCGTGAGTGCGCTGAGGTCTGTCCTGCCTATGCCATTGTGGGAGAACAGGGGCAGCCCCAGACCATTGATGAAAGCCGCTGTGTCATGTGCGGACAGTGCGTGCAGAAGTGTAAATCTTATGTTTCTATCCTGACGCATGGTAAAGAAGCATATGAAAAGGTAAAAAAAGAAAGGCATATTCCGGACAGTGTGCAGGAACCTTTATTTGCTGCACATGCGGTATGCAATCTGGATAAAGTAAAGGCGGCCATTGCGGACAAGGAGAAATTCACCGTCGTTCAGTGTGCGCCTGCTGTGAGAGTAGCCATTGCAGAGGAGTTCGGAGAGGAACTGGGAAGCCTGACTCCGGGAAAACTTGCAGCCGCTCTCCGGGCGCTGGGATTTGACAGGATTTATGATACCAATTTCCCGGCGGATCTGACCATTATGGAAGAGGGAACAGAACTGGTGAAACGAGTGACGGAGGGCGGCGTGCTGCCTATGTTCACTTCCTGCTGTCCTGCCTGGGTAAAATTTCTGGAAAACACATATCCGGAATTAAAGGATCATCTTTCTACGGCCAAAAGTCCTCAGCAGATGGGAGGAGCAGTATTTAAAAGCTATGGTGCTTCTCTGGAAAATCTTGACGGATCCAAAATCTACAGTGTGGCTGTGATGCCCTGTACCTGCAAAGAGTTTGAGTGTGAACGTCCTGAGATGAGGGACAGCGGTTACCAGGATGTAGATGTTGTCATCACAACCAGAGATCTCGCATGGTTTATTAAGGAACAGGGAATCGACTGGAACAATCTTGAGGATATCCCCTTTGATCAGCCTTTTGGTCTTTATACAGGGGCAGGCACTATATTTGGTGTAACAGGCGGTGTAATGGAGGCCGCTATCCGTACCGGATATGAACTGGTAACAGGGGAGCCCATTCCGGATCTGGAAGTGACAGCAGTCAGGGGAACCCAGGGCTTCCGTACATCTACTATAAAAGTAGGAGAGATAGAGCTGAAGGTGGGAGTGGTCACAGGACTGAAAAATGTGATCCCTGTACTGGAAGCGGTAAAGATGGGGACTCTGAATCTGGACTTTATTGAAGTGATGACATGTCCCGAGGGCTGTGTCAGCGGCGGCGGACAGCCGAAGCTTCTGATGGATACGGACAGAGAAGAGGCATATCGTGCCAGAAGGGCGTCCACGTTTGCCCATGATAAGCAGCTTCCCTATCGGAAATCTCATGAGAATCCGGCAATCAAGAAGATTTATGAGGAATTTCTGGAAGAACCCAACAGTCATATTGCACACCATCTTCTGCATACTGCTTATTGTATAGAAAAGTAGGAGAAAAATAAGGAAGCAGTGTAATCAGCCGGTTGCACTGCTTCTTTCCTCTATAGGAACGTGCAGGGGACTTTTTATATATTAAGTATGGACAGGCGAGGAGAAGAAGATGAGACATGTAATTATTGGTACAGCGGGGCATGTAGACCATGGAAAAACCTGTCTGATAAAGGCCCTGACCGGAATTGACACAGACCGGTTAAAAGAAGAAAAAAAGCGGGGGATCACCATTGAGCTGGGTTTTGCCTATCTGGATTTTCCAGGAGGCGGACGCGCCGGGATCATAGATGTGCCGGGGCATGAAAAGTTTGTAAAAAATATGCTGGCAGGCGCCGGAGGCATGGATGTGGCGATCCTGGCAGTAGCAGCGGATGAGGGTGTGATGCCTCAGACGGTAGAGCATCTGGATATTCTGTCTATTCTGGGTATCCGTACCGGCGTGGTGGTGATCACCAAGACAGATCTTGCAGAGCCGGAATTACTGGAACTGGTCACGGAAGATGTGAAGGATCTGGTAAAGGGGACCTTCCTTGAACATGCACCGGTCCTTCCTGTATCTGTTTATGAAAATCGGGGAATTGATGTCTTAAAGAATACATTGAAACAAATCTGTGAATCTCTTCCTGAACGAGCCGAGCAGAGTGAGTTCAGGCTGCCTGCGGACCGTGTATTTACGCTAAAGGGATTTGGAACGATTGTTACAGGGACACTTATGGAGGGAAAACTGAAAAAGGGACAGGAGGCGGTCTTATATCCGGAGAATATTCCTGTGAAAGTAAGAAGCATTCAGGTCCATGGGGCGCCCAGAGACACCGCTTATGCAGGAGAACGGGCTGCGGTGAATATTCCGGACAAAAAGAAAGAAGAAATTTCAAGGGGCGATATCCTGGCGCTAAAGGACAGCATGTACCCTTCTTATATGCTGGATATCAGGGCAGAGGCATTAAAACATGCCGGGCGGAAGATAGAAAACGGAAGCAGGGTACATGTGTACCACGGTACAAGAGAACTTCTGGGGAAGATCATTCTTATGGACAGGGAAGAGCTGAATCCGGGAGAGTCCTGCTATGCCCAGCTTCGTCTGGAGGAGATTACTGCAGCAAAAAAGTGGGACCGCTGTGTCATTCGTTTCTATTCTCCGGCAGAAACCATCGGTGGCGGAGTGATCCTGGATGCCTGCCCTTTAAAAAAATGCAGAAATGACGAAAAAGTTCTGGAGAAATTCAGGATCAAAGAATCAGGAAGTCCTGTGGAAATGCTGGAACTTGCGGTGCTGGAAAGCTGGGGAAGATTC
>CALWHD010000109.1 GCA_944380235.1 uncultured Blautia sp. | reverse complement strand
ACTCTTTATAATTTTTAAGAATCAAGAAATGTTATTTTTGTGGTATCAGTGATAGAATACTTGTAAAAGAAAATGGCCACAGAAGGGAATGAACATAAATGATGAAAACACAGGTATTGTACAAAAGCCGTACCGGCAACACAGAAAAGCTGGCAAAGGCAATCTTTGAAGCAGTTCCGGGGAAGAGCAAAGATATCCAGAGCCTTGACGAACGGAAAGATTATAAAATGGGAGATGTCTATTTCATTGGTTTCTGGACTGACAGAGGTACTGCCAGTACGGATATCCTGGACTGTCTGGGGAGCCTGCAGGGGAAGAAGATTGCGCTGTTCGGCACCTGCGGTATGGGAGGCAGCCCGGAATATTACAAGAGAATAGAAGAAAATGTCCGTGTGTTTATTGAAGATGACAATCAATATCTGGGTGCCTATTTCTGCCAGGGAAAGATGCCTATGGCAGTTAGGGAAAAATATACAGCAATGAGGACACAGAAAAACGCCAGACAGATAGACGCTATGATACAGAATTTTGACCGGGCATTGCTTCATCCGGATGCAAAAGACCTGGAAGGCGCCAGGGCGTTTGTGACAGAAATTTATGAAACATTGGAAAAGGATGGCGGCAGAGAATTATGAAAGAGAAATTTGCAAAATTTATGGCAGGAAGATATGGAACAGACCGGCTGAATATGTTTATGGTGATCGTGCTGCTGGTCTGTGCGGTTATTAATCTTTTTGTGAGAAATGGTTATTTTAGTGTGGTTCTTTCTTCTTGGGAGCTTTTCTTGATCCTATTGATCTATATCCGTATGTTTTCCAGGAATATCAGCAAGCGGTATGCGGAAAACCAAAAATATCTGGCGATTGAAAACAGGATTCGCCGCTTCTTCGGCCAAAAGAAATATATTCAGCAGCAGAGAAAAGATTTTCATATCTATTCCTGCCCGCAGTGCAAACAAAAGATCCGTATTCCCAGAGGGAAGGGAAAAGTAAGTATCCGATGTCCAAAATGCGGAGCAGAATTTATAAAAAGAAGCTGAGAATTTCGGCAGATGCAGGTTATATCTCATGCACCTGAAGGATTTTTAGGAGAAATTCCAAATAATACATAATAAAAGCGAAACCGCCTCGTGCAGCAGAATCCGGTACAACAGTGAAGAACAGGATCCTGGAGATTAGACGGTTTTTTGCCGCCATCGGGGATTTGGCCGGCAGCAGGAAAACAGATGCCATTCTGCTTCCTGGAGAACAGTTTATGAAAAAAATAAAATTAAAAAATAAATGTTTAAGAATGGTTGCAAAGTATGGGAATTTAATGTATTGTAAAATCAGATAAAACTCATGGACATTGCCTGAAAAAGGAGTGGATTAGGTGATTGAAGAAGCAAGGAAAGTTGCCGAAAAGCATCTGAACAAGAGTGTATATCTGCATTCTCAGAGAGTCGCACAATATACGAGAGAAAATCCCATGATTCCCGCAGCGATTAAAGAACGCTGTATAGCACTCGCCTGGATTCATGATGTGTGGGAGGATTCCGGGTGCGGCACGGAGGAAATCCGGGCGCTTGATCCGGAAAAACTGCTGGTTCGTTATTTAAACCTTATCACTCACGGGAAAAACGAAGAAACTTATGAAGAATATATCCGTACAATAAAAGCAATGCAGAAAGCCTGCCCGGAGGTCTGGTGGGTGAAAGTTGCAGATATGAAGGATCATTTAAGTCAGCGCGAAACCCTGACTTGCCGGCTGCAGGACAAGTATTCCCGGGCTTTGGCGATCCTGCTTTAGGAAATGTCGAATTCTTGTACCGTTCTGGTAAAAAGAAGCCCTGAAAGTGCTCAGTTACAGCATTTCAGGGCTTCTTTTAAGCAGATAACGGGAATCGAACCCGCCTCTCCAGCTTGGGAAGCTAGCGTTCTACCGATGAACTATATCTGCGTCTTTTATGTATCCTTGATATAAAGTAGAAAGCTGAAAATGGGACTTGAACCCACGACCCCTTCATTACGAGTGAAGTGCTCTACCAACTGAGCTATTTCAGCTTGCTGCTCACAACTAAATATTTTACTCGATTTTCTTCTCACAGTCAAGCTTTTTATATTTTAATTATGCTTTTAATGGAAATTATAAAATCCACAGTATGCATCACCTTACTTCCTGCAGCAGATGAGGAGCTTTCACTGTATGGAACAGAAAAACGTAATTGATTGAATTTTAATTGAATGGTATGATTTATATGTCTGAAACAAGCAGCAAAAAGGTCTGTATCAGAGAACCGAATCCAAAAGCATTGCCCGTTATCATCGGGATGGGGTATACTAATATTGTAAAATCAGAAGAGAATCTGAGAAATTGGCAGGTGACAATAGTGGAAATACGTGTATTACGGTATTTTTTGATGGTGGCAAGAGAAGAAAATATTACCAGAGCTGCGGAGCTTTTACATATCACACAGCCCACACTTTCCAGACAGCTGATGCAGCTGGAGGAAGAGCTGGGGACAAAGCTTTTTAAAAGGAGCAACCATAATATCTATTTGACAGAAGACGGAATGCTTTTAAAGAAGAGAGCCCATGATATTGTAACTTTAGCTGATCGAACGCAGAAGGAATTTTCTTCCAAAGGAGAAGAAAATATATCTGGGGAAATTTTTATCGGCAGCGGGGAGACAAGAAGTGTCCACGATCTGGCAAAGGTGATTGCGTCTTTTCAGAAGGAATATCCTCTGGTGCAGTTTGATCTTTACACAGCAAATGCAGACGATATTAAAGACCGGTTAGACAAAGGATTAGCGGATATCGGCATTTTAGCAGAACCGGTGGATATATCCAGATACAATTTTATCCGGCTCAACCGAAAGGAGCACTGGGGCATTCTGGTCCGGTCAGACTGTGAACTGGCGAAGAAGGAGCAGGTGACTCCAGAAGACCTGCTGAATGTTCCGATTCTGATGGTAAAGCGTCTTTTAGTAAAGAACGAGCTGGAGGGATGGTTCGGAGACTGTTTTGACCGGCTGCATATTGTGGGAACCTATAATCTGATCAATAACGCTGCGACACTTGTTGAAAACGGAATAGGGGCAGCGCTTTGTTTTCAGTTGGACAATATGTTTGAAAATCTGAAATTTATTCCTTTGTCTCCTGCGGTGGAGACAGGGACGGTTCTGGTATGGAAAAAGAACCAGATTTTATCAAAACCGGCGTATCGGTTTCTTGAAAATATAAAGAAATACTTTAAAAGCATTTCTTCACAGTCATAACAAGTATTAGACATTAAAAAATACAGATGTTATATTATAGATGTCCGAGGCGGGCATCTATTTTATTTACATAGGAAATATTACTGCTGAGGCAGCCGCACACAGACGCGGGAGTTTTTTGCAGGAGAATTTTGGGGCAATAAAGAAAACTGGCGCAGCCTGTTTGGATTGTGATGAAAAGGGCGATGTTTATGACAAAGAAAGAAGCAAGTGAAAAATATCAAATTCCCATGGAAATTTTGCAGAAATATGAACAGTGGAATCTGTGCAGTGAAGTGAAAAAAGTAATGGGAGCGTGGCAGTATGATGACCAGGACCTGGAGCGCCTTGGAATGATCATGACACTTCATGAAATAGGTTTTAATGAGAAAGAAATCCAACAGTATATGCGTCTGTATCTTGCCGGAAAAGAGACAGCAGCAGAGAGGATGCGTATTTTGAAACAGAAGAGGGATCAGACACTGGATGAGATTCACTTTCAGGAAAAAAAGCTGGAATCCCTGGACTATCTCAGGTATAAAATACGTAAAAGTACAGAAGAAAAAAGCTGAAAACAGAAGTGAACAAACAGAAACAGAAAAAATCTCCGGCATGGCAGAGACTGACTGCGGATGTACGGAAGAATATATTCATAAAAAGAGAGGAGAATGCAGCATGAATAAAAAATTAGTGGCATATTTTTCATCCAGCGGTGTCACAGCCAGGACAGCAAAGAAACTGGCAGAGAGTATTGGGGCAGATATTTATGAGATAAAACCGGAGATTCCCTATACAGATGAGGATCTGAACTGGATGAACAAAAAAAGCCGCAGCAGCGTGGAAATGAATGATCCTTCATCACGTCCGGAAATTGCGGGAAGAGCAGAAGATATGGAATCCTATGATATGGTTCTTATAGGGTTCCCGATTTGGTGGAATCTAGCTCCTACGATCGTCAATACCTTTTTGGAGAGTTATGATTTCACAGGAAAAGAAGCCGCAGTATTTGCTACATCCGGGGGCAGTGGAATAGAGAATTCGGAAAGAAATCTCAGAAGACAGTATCCACAGATGCATTGGAGAAAAGGGATGCTGCTTAACAGCGAAAAAGCAGTGGAAGCATTCGCAGATATTTTGCGCTAATCGTCTAAATTTCGCCGCACAGCTGTCATAGGATAACTGTGTGTTTTTTATAAAGCTTTTGGTCCCAGGGGTGTCTGGAATGCTTTTTGGGCAGCAGAGGCAGCGACAGCAGTCATTGCATTTTTTGTTTATCGCAGCTCTGTAAAAATAAAATAACAAAACGACTTCATTCTGTCAGCGGTATTCCTCTTTATTCTTTAAAATTTTTTAATATCTTGCAGTGATATGGGCGGTCTGTTAGAATAAAGAGAGTTTATTGCTCAGAAGGAGGGGAAAAATGGATTCAAAAGAAAACAAAGAAGAAAAAGTTACGACAGTCAGTGTAGAGAATGTCTATAAGCTGAATGGAAGGGTTCCGCTGAAGAAGGCGATTCCCTTTGGACTGCAGCATGTGCTGGCTATGTTTGTGTCCAATCTGGCACCTGTACTGATTGTATGCAGCGCTGCTCTTGTAAGGGGAACCGGAGAGCATTTGAGTTCAGCAGAAATCACTCAGCTGCTGCAGAGCGCTATGTTTGCTGCCGGAATCGGAACTTGTATGCAGCTTTATCCTGTCTGGAAGATAGGATCAAAACTGCCTATTGTTATGGGAGTGAGTTTTACATTTTTAGGCAGCCTGATGATTATCTGTACCAATCCTGATTTGGGATATGAGGGTATGGTCGGAGCTGTTATCCTGGGCGGTATTTTTGAAGGCCTGGTAGGTCTGAGCGCCAGGTATTGGAAGCGGTTCCTGACACCTGTAGTATCTGCCTGCGTGGTGATTGCCATTGGACTTTCACTTTTGTCTGTAGGTATGGATTCCTGGGGCGGCGGAAGCGGTGTGGAAGATTTCGGTGCCTGGTATCATCTGGTAACGGGAACGCTTACTTTGATCGTATGTCTTGTCTCACGCTACCTGTTAAAAGGAGTATATAAAAACTTAAATATTCTTGTGGGACTGATCTTCGGATATCTGTTATCTGTAATATTTACTGTGGCAGGGATTGCTCCGATGGTAGATTTCTCGGGGATTTCCAAGACAATCAGTGAAGTGGGATTTTTCAGTCTGCCGGATCTGGTGTTTTTTACAAGCCATAAGCCGGTATTTGATTTGGGAGCCTTTTTTACCATTGCTATTGTATTTCTTGTGTCTGCTGCGGAGACCACAGGCGCTACTACAGCCGTATGTACAGGTGCGTTGGGACGGGATATTAAGATGGAAGAACTGCAGGGATCCCTTGCTGTGGATGGATTTTCCAGTGCTATTTCCGGATGCTTCGGATGTCCCCCGCTGACTTCTTTCAGCCAGAATGTGGGACTGGTTACTATGACGAAAGTAATCAACCGTTTTACTATTTTTATAGGAGCTATGATTTTGATCCTGGCATCTTTGTTTCCGCCTCTTGGTGCGTTTTTTCAGTCACTTCCTCAGGCTGTGCTGGGAGGATGTACGGTTATGATGTTCGGATCCATCATGTATGAGGGAATTAAGATGCTGAAAGAATGTGAATTTGATGACCGCACTATGATCATTGTTTCACTGGCCTTCTGCATCGGTGTGGGACTGACTCAGACTTCCGGAAATTTCTTTGCGGCGTTTCCCCGTGAGGTGGGCGATATCTTCAATGGAAATGCTGTAGCAGGAGTATTTGTGATTTCTCTGTTATTAAGTCTTTTCCTTCCAAAAGGAAAAAAAGAAAAGAACAAATCTGCCTGATTTGTATGGGATAAAAAAGAACCTTACTGTCCAGCTGACAGAAGGTTCTTTTTTTGCACAGCGATAGATTATTTCACTGGATGGTTCTGAAAGAAGCGGGAAGCTGCACATTGCCCAGCCTGGCAGAGTCATGACTGATAGTAAAAACGAAGCAGGATATCTATCGGCTGTTATGTTTGCAGAAATTTAGTTGTTCGACAGCTTATAATTAATGAAAAGTAAAAATATACAAAAAAATACGAAAAATAATGGATATAACATATTAAATAATGAAAAATATTGACAAATAATAAAAAGAGAGAGTATATTATGTCCAAGAAAAGTGTTTAGGAAAAGTATTTAGGTGATTTGGGAATTTTTGTATATAGATGAGGAGAGGCTCTGTAAATGAACATTAGAGATATAGCAAAGATGGCAGAGGTATCCGTATCCACTGTTTCCAAGATTTTAAATCATAAGGATCAGGACATCAGTGAGGAGACCCGCAGGAAAGTGTTAAAGATTGTTAAGGACTGTCAGTATGTTCCTTATTCTAAAATAAGGGAATCTGTCAATCCGCGAAGTTATATTCTGGGTGCAATCCTCTGCGGTGAAGAGGGAGAAAATCAGGAACTCGCCTGCTATCTGGAAAGAGAGGCCAGAAGAAATGGATATAGTCTGTTGATCCAATTTCTGCAGATTTCGCAGACGGGACAGGAGGTATTAGAAGAATAAAAAAAGCGTTTGGAATCCTCAGCAGCAAATCTGTGGACGGCGTTTTATTCCTGCCCCCTGAATGCTGTGTTGATCAGGCAGTAGATGAATTTCAAAAGGAAAAAATACCGCTGTTGGTACTCAAGTATACTCAGAATACTCAGGTGCCCAGTGTGGGATATGAGCAGAGCAAGGCAGGTTATCTGGCTACAAAAATGCTTATTCAGAAAGGACATCGGAATATCGGCTGTATCCTTAGAAAAGATACTCTGGGAAAAGAGGTGCAGAAAGGATATGCCACAGCCTTATTTAATCATGATATTTCCATGGAGCAAGATAAGGTGATAGCAGTAGAGAATACGAGAGATGACGTTGAGATCGTAACCAGGCTTTTGCTGAATATGAATGTGAGCAGTATTGTCTGTCAGGATGAGATGATTGCCTGTTCTGTATATAACGCACTCCACAGTACGAGTATTCAGATCCCCAAGGAAATCTCTGTTGTTTCTGCAAAAGATTCTCAGATATGTACTATGCTTTCTCCCCAACTGCATGGGGTGGAAATTCCATATCATGAAATGGCAGGTTTAGGAATAGAAAAGCTGATCAATAATCTGGAAAACGGAGGAAAGACAGAACATTATACGGAAATTATCAATCCCATTTTACATGAACGTGCCAGTGTGGCGCAGCCGCCTCTGGGAAAATCAGGCACCCGGGAAAAGATCATAGTTGTAGGAAGTATGAATATGGATATGGTCATTAAAGTACCGGAACTTCCAAAAGACGGACAGACATTACTGGCATATAATATGCAGCTGGAACCAGGAGGAAAAGGAGCCAATCAGGCAGTGGGTGCAGGAAAGCTGGGAGGATATGTATACATGATCGGCCGCCTGGGAAATGACAACGAAGGAAGAGTTATTTACAACAATCTGGTGCAGAGTTCTGTCAAGACAGATGGGATTGTTTTTGATAAAAATGCAATGTCAGGAAGAGCATACATCAATGTTGCACCGCACGGTGAAAGCACAATTGTGGTACACAGAGGAGCAAATCAGAATCTGGATGTTCATCAGATCCATAAATTTCAACATTTATTTGAAGGCGCTCGTTTTTGCCTCCTGTCTCTTGAAATACCTGAACAGACAGCTGATTTTACATTGGCGGTCTGTGAAAAGTACAGAGTCCAGGTTATGCTGAAACCTGCAGCGATATCCCATATTCCGGAAGAGTGGATTCCCAAGATCGCTTATTTTATACCTAACGAAAAAGAAATCAATCTGCTCCTTCCGGGAGACAGGAGTATTGAGGAAAAGGCAGAATATTTTTATCAAAAAGGCGTTGCAAATGTAATCGTTACTTTGGGAAATAAAGGTGCTTATATTAAAAACCAGCAGTATGCCGGTTATGTTCCCAGCATGGATGTGGAACCGCTGGATACCACCGGAGCCGCAGATGCTTTTATCAGCGCCCTGGCAGTCGCTTTATGTGAGGGCAATCCCCTGACACAGGCTGTGGGATTTGCCTCCTGCTCAGCTGGGATCAGTATTACCAGAGCGGGTGTACAGCCTGCGCTGCCGGATCACATGCTGCTGGATGCTTATCAGGACGAAATTGCGTTATTAAGTAAAATCAGGGAGGAAAGATAGGAAAATGGAACAAGTTGTTGTCTTGGGCAGTCTGAATATGGATCAGGTTATACGTGTAAAAAAAATGCCGAAAAAAGGAGAAACCATACTGGGTCTGGGAATGAGTAAAGTTCCAGGAGGAAAAGGAGCTAATCAGGCGTATGCAATTGGCAGGCTGGGCGGCAAGGTATCTATGATAGGAGCTGTAGGACAGGATGAAAGCGGACAGATCTTAAAAAAGAATCTGGATTCCGTGGGAGTTAA
This sequence comes from uncultured Blautia sp., assembly GCA_944380235.1. Lineage (GTDB taxonomy): Bacteria > Bacillota > Clostridia > Lachnospirales > Lachnospiraceae > Blautia. The sequence continues at coordinate 4,903 of CALWHD010000109.1, read as the reverse complement.
TACAGATTGTGTAATGGAACTTTCGGATGTTTCTACTGGAAACGCGGTCATTACCGTAGACCAGGAAGCGGAAAACAGCATTATCGTACTGCAGGGTGCAAATGCAGAGCTGACAACCGCACATATTGATGCGTTTAAAGAAATGATCAGTGAAGCTGACGTAGTGCTGATGCAGCTGGAAATTCCTGTTGAAGTAGTGGAATATACTGCAAAAATGGCTTCAGAGATGGGGAAAACAGTGATTCTTGATCCGGCACCGGCAGTACCTGACCTTCCGGAGACCCTTCTGAAATATATTGATGTAATAAAACCCAATGAAACGGAGCTGTCTGTCCTTTCCGGCATGCCTGTGACAAATCTGGAAGAAGCAGCCGCAGCCGCAAAAAAACTTCTGAAAAAAGGCGTTGCCAAAGTTATCGTCACTATGGGAGCGGATGGAAGTCTGCTTGTGACAGAAGATGAAATCAGGCATTTTCCCAGTGAGAAAGTAAAAGCGATAGATACAACGGCTGCGGGAGACAGTTTTATTGCGGCCTTCGTTGTAGCAATTACTGGAGGGAAAAGCTGTGAAGAGGCTATCGTTTATGGAAATCGTATTTCTGCCGTAACGGTTACACGAAAGGGTGCACAAACATCCATTCCGGATAAAACGGAAGTACCATTATAAAAATAATACTCTGCGAAACAGGCTGTGCTGACGGCATTGCTTCAGATAATGAGGTGAGACAAAAGACGGTTTTTGTTTTCCCACTCACCAGGAGGAAATGAAGAGGCTGGTGATACCCAGGGAAAACCAGATCTTCGACAGGCATTTGAGATTGGAAAAATCATTGGGCGAGCAACAGAAAACGAGTTAAAAATAAATCGTGATGCTTTTTTGCGGTTCTTTAAATCGAACTGAAAATATGATAAAGTAAAGGGAAAAGTGATCATGACAAATGCAGAAAAAATAATGAAAGAAGAAAAATTTTGTCTGGAAAACTTAGAAGTATAACGGGGAGGTTTCAAAATGAGGTACAGAGAATTAGGAAAAACAGGTTTACAGGTTAGCGAAATCGGTCTTGGCGCAGAGTGGCTGGAGCGCCACAATGCCGAAGAAGTGAAAGCAGTAATTGACTGCTGTGAAAGTTATGGAATCAATCTTCTGGATTGCTGGATGTCAGAACCAAATGTTCGTTCTAATATTGGAAAAGCCCTGGAAGGGAAGCGGGAAAAATGGATTATCCAGGGACACTTCGGCTCTACCTGGCAGAACGGACAGTATGTCCGTACCAGAGAAATGGACAAAGTCAAAGCTGCTTTTCAGGATTTGCTTACACGTCTTCGGACAGAATATATCGATCTGGGTATGATTCACTTTGTAGACGAAGAGGCAGAATTCCACTGCATTGTGGAAGGAGAATTCCTTGCGTATGTGAAAGAGCAAAAGGAAAAAGGCATTATCCGTCATATCGGAATAAGCACTCACAATCCCAGAGTGGCAAAACTGGCGGCATTAAGCGGGGAGATTGAAATGATCCTGTTCAGCATCAACCCTGCTTTTGATCTGCTTCCGGCAAGTGAAGATCTGAATACATATTTTGAAGACACGTATGAAGAAAGTTTGAAAGGCATTGATCCTGAGAGAGCAGAGCTGTACCGAATCTGCGAACAGCAGGGTGTGGGAATCACAGTTATGAAAGGATACGCAGGAGGAAGATTGTTTTCTGCTCAGACTTCTCCTTTTGGTGCAGCGCTGACACCGGTTCAGTGTATCCATTATGCTTTGACAAGACCGGGAGTGGCCAGTGTGCTTACCGGCTGTGATACCCCGGAACATGTAAGAGCGGCTGTGGCTTATGAGACAGCTGCAGAGGAGGAAAAAGATTATGCCAGTGTTCTGGCGAAGGCGCCTCATCATGCTTACTCCGGTCAGTGTACCTACTGCGGACATTGCGCGCCATGTCCGGCAGAGATTGATATTGCCATGGTAAATAAACTTTATGATCTGGCGATAATGCAGAAAGAGGTGCCGGCTGCGGTACGGGCACATTATGAAGGGCTGTCAGCCAATGCAGAGGACTGTGTCGGGTGCGGCGGCTGTGAGGAACGATGTCCCTTCGATGTTTCTGTAGTGGAAAGAATGGAAAAGGCGAGAGAACTGTTTCGCTGAAAAGGAAAAGGAGCTGTGCTGTATGGCGCTGTACGCATTGGGAGATCTGCATCTTAGCTTTCAGGCGGGGAAACCTATGGATGCGTTTGGAAAAGTATGGAAGCATCATGAAGCTAAGATTGAGAAATATGTAAATCAAGTGGTAAAACCGGAAGATACCCTGGTGCTTACCGGCGATCATTCCTGGGGAAGAAAGCTTTCGGAGTGCAGGGAAGACTTAAATTTTATTGAAAAACTGCCCGGAAAAAAGATTTTGCTTCGGGGCAACCATGATATGTTCTGGGATGCAAAAAAGACAACTCGTTTGAATGAAGAATTTGAAGGAAAACTTTTCTTTTTGCAGAATAATTTCGCTGTATATAAGGATTATGCACTGGTTGGGACAAAGGGATATACTTTTGAAGGACCATTTTATCTGAACCGCCGCGGGAATGTCGTCGGTTGGGATGAAGAACGGGAAAAGCAGGCAGAAAAACTTGTTTCCAGAGAGATGACCCGGCTCCGGGAATCCTTTCATCTGGCGGAAAAAGCCGGATACAAGAAGTTTATTATGTTTCTGCATTATCCTCCTACAAATATAATTGAAGAAACTTCACCCTTTACAGAAATCGCCCGGGAGTATGGCGTTACTGCTGTTGTGTATTCGCACTGCCACGGGGAACAACGGTTTGGAGACAGTATCAGAGGAAATTTTCATGGTATCAGATATATGCTGGTATCAGGAGATTATCTGAATTTTCATCCGGCACTTGTGCTTTCCTGAAAGGAAAAATATTGATTTAGTTAAAGCCTTAGGGTAAAATGAAGTAGTGTTGCAGAATAACTGCAATTTCAAATGGAAAGTCTATGGATGGCAGAAGTACCAAAAACAGAAAAACCAAAACGGGAAAACTATAATTTATTCGCAGGAGGATTCAAAAGATGAAAATAGCAGTAACATATGAGGATGGAAAGGTATTTCAGCATTTTGGAAAAACAGAATTTTTCAAAGTGTATGAGGTTGAGGATAGTAAAGTGATTTCCAGTGAAGTGATTGGCTCTAACGGCACCGGACATGGTGCACTGGCCGGGCTTCTGGCCGGGCAGTCCATTGATGTGCTGATCTGCGGAGGAATCGGCGGCGGAGCCCAGGCTGCACTTGAGGAAGCTGGCATTGAGTTATGTGCCGGAGCTCAGGGTGATGCAGATCAGGCTGTGGATGCATACTTGAAAGGTGAGCTGGTATCCACCGGAGCAAATTGTGATCACCATCATGAGGAAGGGCACAGCTGCGGCAGTCATGAAGGCGGCCATTCCTGCGGGGGAAGCTGTGGAGGTACATGCGGATCCCATGCTGCTTTGACCGGCCGTAATGTAGGTAAAACCTGCCGTACCCACTACAGAGGTACATTTAATGACGGAACACAGTTTGACTCTTCTTATGACCGCGGGGAGCCGCTGGAATTTGTCTGCGGAGCGGGTCAGATGATCAGAGGATTTGATGCTGCAGTGGCTGATATGGAAGTGGGGCAGGTTGTGGACATCCATCTGATGCCGGAAGAAGCTTACGGCATGCCGGATCCCAATGCTGTTTTTACCCTTGAGATCGCACAGCTTCCCGGCTCTGAGGAACTGCAGGTTGGACAGCAGGTTTATCTGACAAACCAGTATGGTCAGCCATTTCCCGCTAAAGTAGAGGCTAAAGACGAAACAACAATTACCTTTGACGCGAATCATGAAATGGCAGGGAAAGAACTGAATTTCCGGATTGAACTGGTTGAGGTTCAATAAAGCGGAGCCGGTGCAGGGATCATGAGTGTTCGTCGATTGTGCGAATAGGGATTAGTCCGTTGCTTTCAGCTGAAAAATGGACGGGAAAGGTGTTTACTGCACCATTTTTGAAAGAACCTTGAAAGATGAGTTTTTATAATTAATAAATCAAGCAGTGATATTCCCACCAGGAGTATTGCTGCTTGATTTGTTGTACAGGAATATATTTTCTTATGTACCATTCAGGCTGGAGATAACGAAAGCTTTAAATACTGATTATCTGTACTCAAGGAACTGAAAACCGTGGTGCAAAAGAGTGGAAGCAGAATAAAAATAATTCTGTTTTCATGTATTTTATTTACCAACATAAACCTGTACTTCATAATTCCAATGTAAAATACCTGATACAACAATGAGCTGTACTGTAAATGCCGGATCTGTGCCGTATTTTGTTTGGGCTGTGTGTATTAACTTGCGCAACATTTGTTCTCTGTTTTCTTCAGTGCAGTCAGCGCACAGGTACGTTCCTTTTGGCAATACCCTTAATCCGTCTATATTTACATAACGAATACAGACAGCAAAGAGCCTTGTTATTCCGTTTTCGGTGTATATACCAGCTAAATCCTCAAAGGAAAATTGCTCTTTTAAGGCAGGAGTAACTTTATCATAGAAATGGCTGAGATAATTCCAAAGATTATCAAGTGTTGGTACTTCTAAGGTATCTGAAAGCAAAATAACACGTTCTGGATAATCTTTGAGAAAAGTACTATTGAAGTTTTGCTGCCTCTGCAATTTTTTTCATAGTCCGCTTTTGCTAACCGGATTTTTGATTTACTGTACTGGAGTGCTGCTATTTTTTCATCAGCCTTTTTCTCTGCCTGCGCTAAAAAGTCTATAATTTTTTCAAGATCGTCATATTCTAAAACCTTTTTTATCTCCTGCAAAGGCAGGTCCATAAGCTGCAAAGCCCGTACCGTGTTCAGCCGAACAATGTCCTGTTCG
>CALWHD010000108.1 GCA_944380235.1 uncultured Blautia sp. | reverse complement strand
GAAATTTACGTTAAAGCTTCCCTCAAAATCTCCATCTTTGTCCACATAGCAGCCTGCGATCCTGGTAAAGGATGTTCTGGAGGGTGTCATCCTCCTGGTCAGTTCCAGCATGTCTTCTCTGTTGATATTTTTCCTACTGCTCTTCATATGATTAAAATCCTGTCTTTTTTTCTATTCTCAGATAGGACAGTCCTTCTCCTTCCTGCCTCCATTCATTTTCAGTATATGCCTCCATATATTTTCTCCTATGGTGAGAGTATATCATATTATACTGCCTTTATCATAGTCTTTCTCAGGTTTTCCCCATTCTTTTTCCTGAAGCAAAATAAACCTTCAAACAAGTAAGTTTTCTTACATCCGTTTGAAGGTTTATTCCATCTCTCAGATACTCCTGCATCTGTTTTTCATATCTTTATTTTTTATATTGAGAACTGGTCAAATATCATGCAGATGTTTTAGGGAAGATCCTGCTGCCATAATGGGCCGCAAACACTTTCCCCTCCTCATCTCTTACTGCAGTCAGATAAACATCTGTATATTTCTTTCTGACCATACCCTGCCACGGATATACCGGCGTCAGTTCAACAGGCGAACCATTAACGATCATATCAAGTAAGCCTGCAGGATTCTTTTTCAGGACAAACTGATCTCCTTCGCCTGAAATATATTCTCCGCATAATTCCGTTTTTTCTTCTTCTGTCCACTGATAAGGAACATGCGATGTTCTCTCTTCAAAAATCGGCAATCCGCAGAACAGCCGAAATATTGCGTCACTGATCGCATAAACCGGAACATCCATTGTATTACACAGCACAACGATACCCAGACCTGCCTGTGGGCAAAAAGCAAAATTTGAGGAAACCCCTGGAAGACTTCCGCCATGTTCGATGACTGTCATATCATTCACCTGTTTTGATTCCAGTCCATATCCATAGTAAACACCCGGCTTCACGATCTGTCTGGGCTTGCACATTTCATGAACGGAATATCTGTCAATGATACGAATACCATTCATCCCCACGCCTTCATTTAAATACATCACCGCATATTTTAACATATCTCCCAGTGTTGATTTCATAGCGCCGCCGCCGTGAAGGACAAAAGCATCATTTTGATAATCTCTGTCGCATCTCCAATGTCCGTCCTGTTCTCTGGAATACAGCACAGCAGCATTTTCATCCAGTGTATTTCTGATAAAGCTTATATTACTCCTGTTCATATCAAGAGGCTTCAGAATATGTTTATCCAGGTAGTCTGCAAAGGAATCACAATCTGAATGTCTGCGGACAATATCTGACAAAAGACCAAATCCGTCATTACAATAACTCATACGTTCTCCCGGCCTGCCGGTAAATCTTGTCTGTGAATCCAGCCTCTGAGCAACAAGCTTTACCCCTTCATCTGCAAACCCCTTATGATAGATCAGCTGATCTTCCAACGTATCTGTCAGTCCCATTGCACGGGACGTTTTATCCACAACGATTCTCGGCAAAGGAAAGTAACCCCCGCTGTGGCATAAAAGATGCCACAGACGCACCGGATCTTTCTGATTTTTATTGGTGAATTCCGGAATATATTTTTTGACCATGTCGTCTACATTCAGGATACCATCCATCTGCATCTGCATGATAGATAAAGCCGTAAAGGATTTTGTCACAGAAGCCATACCGAAAATCGTATCTCTGTTGATAGGAAGTTTCTTTTCCTCATCTCTCCATCCAAAGTATTTTTCATACAATATATTTCCGCTCGCATCCACAACACCTGCAGCTATACCTCTGGCACAGCTCTCCTCCATGATCTCGCCGATCAGTTTTTCCAGTTGTTTTTCGGAATCCCCTGTCATCAGATTCATCCCAGCATTTCCCCTTTCAAAGACGTTATTCCTAAGCCAGGATTTTCAGAAAGCACAAGATTTCTTGTATCCATCACTGAAAATCCGCCTTCATAAGGCAGTTCATTTAAAGAAAAGCTGGCATCAAGATCTGCTCTGGTTATATTTTTTAATGCTGCTCCCAGCGCTGCAGCTGCATTAATAGCAATACCGCTTTCTTCTGCCATACAGCCCAGCATACACTCTACTCCAGCCGCTTCTGCAATATTGACGATCTTCCTAGCCTCATACAGCCCGCCGCATTTCATCAGTTTAATATTGATAAAATCAACTGCTCTATGTGATACCAGCTTCATGGCATCTTTGGCATCCCAGCAGCTTTCGTCAGCCATAACCGGAACACTGCTATGATCGGTAACATATTTCAACCCTTCAAAATCATAACGGGGAACCGGCTGTTCAACCAGTTCGATGTCATATTCATTTAAACGAGCCAGAAGCTCTACCGCTTCTTTGGCTTTCCATCCCTGATTAGCATCAAGACGAATTTTTACATCATCGCCCACACTCTCCCTGATAGCTTTTACCCGGGCGATATCGCTGGCAATATCTGTTCCTACTTTTGTTTTGATCACGTTAAATCCTGCATCTACATGCTCTTTTGCTCTGGCAGCCATGATCTCCGGCGTATCGATCCCCACTGTTATATCTGTCTCGATCTCATTTTTTAATCCGCCTAAAATTTTATACAACGGCATATTTGCAGACTTGCCCAGGATATCATGGCATGCGATATCAATCGCCGCTTTTGCCGTACCGGCATAAGCCACACCCCGGTTCATTACTGTATAGACTGCCTCGATATCTCTCGGATCCATACCGATCAATTTGCTCTTCAGAACCCGGATTGTTTCAACTGTGCCTTCCAAATTTTCGCCGGTGATCAGAGGCCCCGGAGAACCTTCCCCGTATCCGGTAATCCCTTCATCTGTTTCAATCTGCACCAGGCAGCTTACCGCATGTGTGATCACCCCAAGAGAAATTCTGAACGGTCTGACCAGCGGAACTCTGATCATATATGTTTTTATATCTGTTATTTTCATCACATTTTCTCCTTTAAACTATTTGCACCACATTTTTCACAGAAATGGCATGCGCACATATGTCCGTTCCCGATATCTTTCAATTCTGGTTTTTCGGTTTTGCAAATATCCTTTGCCATAAAACAGCGGGTATGGAACACGCAGCCTGAAGGAGGATTTGCCGGACTTGGAAGATCGCCCTGGAGCAGGATCCTTTTACGCTTGCTGTGCCGCTCCGGCAGAGGGATAGAATACAGAAGCGCCTGAGTATAAGGGTGAGATGGATTATCAAATAACTCCTTCTTATCAGCCATTTCTACTACATGCCCCAGATACATAACCATAACTCTGTCTGATATATGCTTGATCACACTCAGATTATGAGAAATGAAAATGTACGCCATTCCCATAGAATCCTGAAGATCTGTCAGCAGATTAAGTACCTGGGACTGTATAGATACATCAAGGGCAGATACTGGTTCATCACAAACGATCAGGGAGGGCTCCAGTACAATAGATCTGGCTATTCCGATCCTCTGACGCTGTCCCCCTGAAAATTCGTGAGGATACCGGTTATAATATTTTTGGTTCAGTCCCACCACAGACATGATTTTTAAAACATGTTCCCTGACTTCGTCTTTAGAGGAATACTTTTTCTGGATATTCAAAGGCTCCGCGATAATCTCCCCCACAGTCATCCTGGGATTTAAAGATGCATATGGATCCTGAAAAATGATCTGCATATCAGATCTCATCTTTCTTAACTCACTGCCGCTGGTCTTCATGAAGTCTTTTCCTTTGTATATGATCTCACCGGAGGTAGGTTCGATCAATCTCAGCACAGATCTTCCCATGGTAGACTTTCCGCAGCCCGATTCTCCAACAACTCCCAATGTTTCTCTAGGCATCAATGAAAATGACACATCATCGACCGCCTTGATCGATGATTTTTCTCTTGATAAAATGCCTGATTTCACAGGGAACATTTTCTTCAGATGTTTTACCTCCAATAACGGAGCTTCTATCTTTTTTTCATTCATTCGGCATCCTCCCCCCATTCTTGCGTATACTTAAAGCAACGGACCATTCGTCCCTCAACTTCTGTAAGTTCCGGCATTTTCTGTTTGCATATTTCCCGTGCCTCCTTACATCTGGGGCAGAAAGCACATCCTTTAGGCATATCATCAAAACTGGGGACCATACCTTCTATAACGCTTAATCTCTCTGTATCATCATCATCCAGTTTCGGAATGCACTGCATTAATCCATATGTATACGGATGCATCGGTTTTTCAAATATCTGGTCGCAGGTGGCACGTTCAACAATCTTTCCTGCATACATGACCATGACATCATCAGCAATCTCCGCAATAACACCAAGGTCATGGGTGATCATCATAACCGATGTTCCTGTTTTTTCTTTCAACTCATTGATAAGATCCAGGATCTGCGCCTGTATAGTCACATCCAGAGCCGTCGTAGGCTCATCACAGATCAACAATTCCGGGTTGCAGCACAGTGCCATAGCGATCATAACCCTCTGACGCATACCTCCGGAAAGCTGATGGGGATATTCATGAAAACGTTTTTCCGCCAGCGGGATTTTAACCATTTTCAGCATTTCAATAGCCCGCTCCTTCGCCTGCTTTTTTGTCATATCTTCATGAAGCATCAGAGTTTCTATAAGCTGCTGTCCGATAGTAAATACAGGGTTTAGCGATGTCATAGGTTCCTGGAAGATCATAGCGATCTTTTTCCCCCGGATCTTGCTCATCTCTTTTTCGTTTTTCTTTAACAGATCCTCTCCTTCGAAAATAATCTCGCCTCCGGCAATTTCCCCGGGAGGGGTCTCTACCAGGCCCATGATAGACAAAGAAGTGATACTTTTACCACATCCTGATTCACCGACAATGCCCAGGGTCTTTCCCTTCTCTACAAAAAAAGACACATCGTTCACTGCTTTGGAAAGTCCGGCATCTGTGTGGAAATATGTTTTCAAATGATTAACTTCAAGAATTTTTTCTCCCATTATCTATGCCTCCTTTAGTTTTTAAGCTTTGGATCCAAAGCGTCTCTCAATCCATCTCCAAAAATATTAAACGCAATAACTGTGATCATAATGGCAACACCAGGCATAATACTATATAACGGACGGTAATTGATAAACGTCTGAGCCGCGCTGATCATATTGCCCCATGACGGTGTGGGAGGCACGATACCGATACCCAGGAAGCTCAAAGATGCTTCATACATAATAGCATTTGGAATTCCAAGAGTTACCAGGACAATGATCGTTGACAGACAGTTCGGTATCAAGCCCTTCATTATGATCCAATATGTGGTCGCTCCGCTTGCCCGGCTGGCTTCAATGTATTCCTTCTCTTTCAGCTGCATAACTGATCCGCGGATCATTCTGGCGGTTCTTACCCATGTCAGCAGACCCAGAGCAATAAACAGATTAACAACACCTTTTCCCATAAATGTCATAATAGCCATAGCGAAGATCAGGTCTGGAAATGCCTGGAAAATTTCCATGATCCTTGAGATCACGCTATCAATTTTTCCGCCGTAGTATCCTGCGATGGAACCCAGCGTCACACCAACAAGTGATGCAACAACCTGAGCTACGATACCGATACTGATGGATACTCTTGAGCCATAAATGATACGTGATAAAATATCTCTTCCGTATTCATCTGTCCCGAAAGGATGGGCCATACTGGGTTCTGCAAGAACGGCAGAATAATCCTGGTATGTAGGATCATACGGTGCGATCAGAGGTGCAAAGATCGCGATCAAGATCAATATTATGATAATACCTGCGCAGAACATTGCGATCTTATTTTTCTTTAACTGTTTAAAGCTGTCCCCGTAGAAACTAGAGTACTGCATATTATTTTCCAAAACATCTTTTTCGAATTGTTTCTGCTTATTAAAAAATCCAAAAATTTTCTTACTCATACTACTCCTTTCCCATATCTGATCCTTGGATCCAGGAATGCATATGATAAATCCACGATTAAGTTTACGATAACAAAGACAAAAGCGATATACATAACTGTTCCTTCCAGCAGTGGGAGATCCCTGTTAGACATTGCATCTACTGCCAGTTTTCCAATCCCAGGAATTGAGAAGACTTTTTCAATAAGCATGGAACCGGTCAGCATGTAACCAAAATCCGTTCCGATCAAAGTAACAATAGGGATCAATGCGTTTTTAAGAGCATGTTTTAAAATGACCGCCCATTTTCTCACACCTTTTGCCCTTGCGGTACGGATATAATCCTGTCCCATAACTTCCAGCATACTTGTTCTTGTGATCCTCGCCATACTTCCCGCATACCTGGCCCCCAGAGCCACACTCGGAAGGACATAAGAAGCTACGGAATCAAAACCGGAGATCGGGAAAATATTTAACTTGAGTCCGAATATGATCTGAAGGATAATCGCAACCCAGAATGCCGGTGCGGATACGCCAATGATAGACAAGATCATAACTACAGTATCGATCCCCTTACCTCTTTTAACAGCAGAAAAGATACCTGCCGGGATACCGATCACAGCAGAAAAAACGAAAGACATACAAGCCAGCTTAAATGTTACTTTAAAGCAGCGGAACAAAGCGTCAGACACTACTTCATTGGTAAAATATGATGTACCGAAATCCAGATGGATGGCACCTTTTATAAAATTAAAATATTGCACATAATATGGAAGATCCAGCCCTAATTCATGTCTTACCTTTGCGATTGTTTCAGGATCTGCCCTTTTTTCCAGCATGAGTGCCACCGGATCTCCGGGAACAATCTGCAGAAGGACAAAAGTGATCAGACTGATTCCAAAAAGGACAAAGACTGTCTGAGCTAATCGTTTAATAGTATATGATAACATTTTTTCCCTCCTATCAATTTATTTTTCTTCTTTTATAGAATGGACGACGGCATCGCCGATGTAAAGCAGCTGAACGATTACAGCGAAAAAAAGGGAAATCACACAATCAGGAGATTCCCCTTTTTTCAAACTTACAATTACTGGATATCTGCGTCTTTCCAGAACATACGGAATGTAGAACCAACCTCAAATCCTGTGATATTCGGATTTAACAGATAGAATTTTGTTTCGTTATATAATGGTGTTGTTGCCCAGTCTTCTCTGGTCATGATATGTTCAGCTTTAGCATAGATTTCCTGACGTTCGTCAGTATCCGTTGTTGCAATTCCTTCTTCAAGCAGCTGATCAAATTCATCATTATGCCAGAAACTTGAGTTTGTATCTGTCTTTGTCATCGGATACAGCATACTTTCAGGATCCGGATAATCTACATACCAGTTAGAGATACCGCAGTCCACACCGCCGGATGCCTTCATATCAGACCATGCTGCTGAGTCTACCTGTTCTACTTCTACATTGATCCCTGCTTCTTTTGCCTGTTCCTGGAATGCTGTTGCAATCGCAACGTTTCCGGCATATTTTGTATTTACAGTTACTCTAAGATCAATACCATCCGGATAGCCTGCCTCAGCAAGAAGTTCTTTTGCCTGCTCTGGATCATATTCGAATTCCGGAAGGGAATCATCATGTCCGATAATACCTGCCGGGATATAAGATGTCGGAACGGTTGCTGTTCCGTGTAAAATACTGTCGCAAATAGCAGCCCTGTCGATAGACAGTGCGATTGCTTCTCTGACTCTTGCATCAGGATATGTATTTACATTTACAGTAAGACTGTAACATCCTATCGGCTGGAATCCGTGCATCTGGTCTTTCAGGGTCTCATTGCTTGAATAGATCGGATAAACAGACGGGTCTACATCTACATAGTCTACATTTCCTGCCTGATACTCAAGAACCTGTGTGTTCACATCTTCAATAAACTTGTAATCAACACCGTCTAATTTAACAGGTCCTTCATGATAATCGTCAAATCTTGATAATGTTACGCCGACACCTGACTGATAGCTGTCCATCTTGAAAGGACCTGTACCATATAAGGTTTTCATGCCCCAGTCATCTCCAGCCTCTTCACATGCCTTTTCCGGATAAATTGCTGTATATGCAGTTGAAAGCACTGATAAGAACGGTGCATATGCTTTCTTTAAGGTAATTGTAAAATGTGTGTCATCCTGGATCTGGAAACCGGATAACTCATCTGCAGTCCCTGCACTTAATTCATCGTACCCCTGTACATTTTCCAGCAGTGTTGCCATCTTTGCCATCTTGATCAGACGTTCATAGGAATACTTTACATCTGAAGCTTTCATCACTTCTCCATCATGGAATTTAACATCGGGAAGAAGCTCAAAACTATATGTCAGCTGATCGTCTGAAATCTCAGGCATCTTTGCCAGCAGAACCGGCTCAAGACTTCCGTCATCATTGCTTTGCAGAAGAGACTCTGTAATATTATCAGTAATCTTCATGACAATACTGTATGTATACTGCTGAGGATCCAGAGCGACCTGTGGGTCCACCGCAGCCACCCGGACAACCTTTTCTCCGGTTGAAGCAGTACTGTCTGTTTGTGTTTCTTCTGACGCACTGTTGTTTTCAGTTGTTGTTTCAGATGTTTTTGAACCGCCGCATGCAGATAAAAGCAGTGCAGCTGCGCAAAGTAAAGCGACACCTGTCCATTTTCTTTTCATCCTCCATTACTCCTTTTCGTAAAAATTATATTTAACTCTTTTTAAGAGCAAATACCAATATACTGCTATAAAATTTTATCGCTTCGCTTTATTGAAGTACTTTGACAACAAAACCCCTTGTACTTCTAAAGTGTAAAAGTACTTCAAATATCCATCAGCGAATCTAATTTAGCTAGTAGTATACTATGTCTAATCTTTACTTGTCAATATTCATTTAGAAAAAAAACAACATAAAAATACTTAAATCGACAGTCTTATTTACCAATTATATTTTACGTCGTTCTCTTTTCCTTATTAAGGAAAAAATACTCCATCCGGAAATCACAGCGACAATAATAACAGATCCATAAAAAAGAGGCTTATTCATATAATATTGGATCATAATATTGGGGGTTACCAGTACTTTCAAAGTAACAGACTGTTCTTGACCATTTACTTGTTTTTGTCCAAGTAGATTACCGGCCGCGTCGGCAGCTGTCACTTCGATTTTCTGAAAGTTATAAGAGCTGGCAATCGCCACGTCAATGATTCCGTTATTCTTTTTCAATTCTTCTTCCTTATAGATTTTACGTTTCCCGCCTATGGATACTGTCACCTTATCCAGCGCCAGATTATCCTTGGCATCTATGGTCATAATCCGCTCCGGACTTCTGTAAGAACCGCCGTCTTTCACGCCAGAGATAACTGCTGTAGGTGCTGTTTTATCTACGGCAAATCTTATTGGAAGGTTCCGTCCCTCCATCTTGACACTAGTGTTGTTCATAACATTGCCAGCCTCATCCCGGGTACTAAAGATTACCGTATAATGCCCCTCCATACCAAAATTCCCCGCACTAAGGACATAATGATTTTTTTCCCAGCGTGCCTGGGCCGCGTACCTTGTCACTTTATAATCTTTCTTTTCTTTCAATCTTTTTAGCTGGCCGTCCCGATCCAGGATAATCTGGCTGTCCTTTATAGTATCTACATTATATTCGATCACTCCTACTTCTCTCTCTTCATTAACATAACTGTAACCCCTGATGTCAAGCCAGGCTTTTGTATCATTGTCCAGCACATATACGGAACCATAACGATTTACTGAAAAACAAATCGTTTCTTCTTTCTCGTTTCCTGCCAAATCTGCTGCCTTGACAGTAAGTGTATACAGGTCGTCCAGCCTCTCCTGTCTTGCAAAGTCGTTAAATTTAATGGTCTGACCGTTTTCGATAGCAGATACCACATTTCCCATATTTACTTTCCCGTTATTTGCGCCTGTGATGGTTACTGTTACATTCTTAGCGTCATAATTCACATCAGTAGCTTTTACATTTGGAGATACCACGTCATTATTCGCAGATTTGTCTGCCACATCGGTAATCTCGATTTCCGGTTCTGTAAGGTCTACCGTGAAAACATCCGGGGTATAATCTGCCGCTGAATTTCCTGCCATGTCTATGTATTCCACATCAAAGGTATAGTCACCGTCTGTTCCGTATGTCACAGTAGCTGTATGTACATCGCCGCTTCCGGAGAATCCGCTGATGGACGGAGCAAAAATGCCTCTTCCTTCCAGACTGGCTGT
>CALWHD010000107.1 GCA_944380235.1 uncultured Blautia sp. | reverse complement strand
AACGGGTCGCTCCATTACGTGGAGCGTGAATTGAAACCGGAAGAAGGTGTGAGGGTGGCTGATGCAGCTATGTCGCTCCATTACGTGGAGCGTGAATTGAACCAAGGAAGGGGGCGTGGTGACTTGCTTATAGAAAGGTCGCTCCATTACGTGGAGCGTGAATTGAAACGGAAAAATCGCAATAATATACGCCAGACGTACGTGTCGCTCCATTACGTGGAGCGTGAATTGAAACGCCTGTGTGATCCTGATAACTCCTGCTGCCACATGTCGCTCCATTACGTGGAGCGTGAATTGAAACGATGGGAAAAACAGTTGGTGCAGGAGTTAATACTAGTCGCTCCATTACGTGGAGCGTGAATTGAAACTTGTAATATTTCAGCATGTGGAACATTATGGACATCGTCGCTCCATTACGTGGAGCATGGATTGAAACTATAGGAAAGAGAGCTTGGAAGCAGGCTCTCTTTGGCGTTGTCCGGCAAGTTAAATGATGTCTTGTCAGGCAGATTGTTTTATACCGATTTTGACTCTCCGCAAGTATGCCAGTCACTTTAATAGCAGTTGTTTCTGCGAATTGTTTTCCTAAAAGGAAAACATCCGCAAATTAATTGCGGATGCTTCGATTCCCGAGGGAAAAGGGAATATCCTGAACCGGGAGTTCGAAGCAGAAACTCTCAACCAGAAATGGTGTACCGATATTACCTATATCCACGTATACAAGAAAGGCAGGATCTATCTGGCGTCTGTCAAGAATCTATGTAACCGAAAGAGCATCGGTTATGACTAGGCACATCTTATGACATCAGAACTGGCGGTAGGGGTGATAAAGAATGCCTGTCTGAATGTCAGAGATACCAAAGGGATTATCCTGCATAGTGATCTTGGAAGCCAGTATACCAGACAAGTGTTTGAAAGCTACATGGGAGGCACAAACTTTATTTCTTACACAAACGGTAATATGGAAAGTGTAAGAACTGTTGACAGAGAGCAGTTCTATCGTATTTTAAGCACCACTTTATGTGGTGAACAAGGGAAAGAAAGGCAGACGTGGAATACAGCATCGTGTTGTCAGCCGGGCAAAATCTGTGGGGCTGCCGGTGATACGTGACTTGTAAATCTTAACTATGTGATTTCCCAATTAGAGAAGAAATGGAATATTCCTGTTGGTGAAACCTTGTCCGGTGGTACACACGCCTTTGTCGCCTGTGCTAATGGTAAAAAAGGAGAAAAATAAGTCTTGAAAATTGATAGTAAGCGTTAAATAAAACAGTGTATAGAAAAATAACCGCTGACCTTTTATATGTAAAGAGAACCCCTTTTATTAGACTTCTATTTTGTCTAACAAAAGAGGTTCTCTTCAGGATTATGTCTGCGGTTTTATCTTTTCATAGAGAATTGAAAAACTTTATTTTTTTTCTTCCTTTTGCAGGATAAGATTCAAAAGGATTGCCATAATCGTCGCCATAACTACCGGTGATTTTCCGAAAATCATAGTTACCCATTCCGGAAAACTGGCCAGTGCGGCGGGAGCCTGTGTGATTCCCATACCCAAGGCAACTGACAGTCCGACAATGGAAGTATTGCGGTAATTCATCTCCTGTCTCAGAATCAGTTTGATTCCTGTCATAGCAATGGATGCAAATACTGAGATGGTAGCTCCGCCCAGCACACACTGAGGAATGGTATTCAGCAGTGCAGAGAATTTCGGTACAAAACCTGCGATCATCAGGATAACAGCAGCGAGTCCCAGTACAGAGCGGTTGACTACTTTCGTAGTAGTGACAATGCCCACATTCTGGCTGTAAGTAGCGGTAGGAAGACCGCCGAAGACAGCACCGATGATATTACTGATTCCGTACATCATGATACCGCCCTGCAGTTCTTTGTTTTTCGGCTCCCGATTCATGCTTCCCACAGTGGTTGCGGAGAAATCTCCGATTGCCTGAATGGAGTTGATGCCGAAAAGCACGCCGATGGCAATGCAGGCAGAAGGCTCAAAATTCACAGAAAAATAAAGAGGCTTGGGGAGCTGGAAGTATCCCGCAGAAGCAACATCGCCGAAATTCACCATGCCGAAACATGCTGCAAGAGCATAGCCTGCGATAATACCGATCAGGATGGACGCAAGTTTTATAGTACCTTTTGTGAAGTGGTTCAGTGCGGTCACCACCGCAAGGGTAAAGAAGGCTACCAGCCAGTTCTGCCAGGAGCCGTAATCCGGGTTTGAAGTACCGCCCGCCATGTAATTAATGGCAGTGGGATACAGAGAAAGCCCGATAGTAAATACAACGGTTCCAGTGACAATAGGCGGGAAGAGAACACGGATTTTCTTTACCGCAATTCCCACGATCAGAGCTACCACACCACCGACAATCTGTGCGCCCAGAATAGTGGCAATATCAAAGGATTCTGCAATCGCCTGCATACTCGGTACATAAGCAAAACTGATACCCATGATTACAGGAAGGGCAGATCCCAACTGGAATTTTTCTGTTTTGATAAAAGGAAACAGCTGTAAAAGAGTGCTGATAGCAGAAACAAACAGTGCGGCCTGGATCAGGATGATCCTGTCTGTCTCATTAATACCGGCAGCAGAGGATACAATGATTGCCGGCGTGACGCAGCCTACGATCATTGCAACAACATGCTGCAGAGCGAGGGGAAGTGCCTGAGAAAAACTGGGAATACCATCCAGTTCAAAAATAGACGCTTTTTTCGCCGAAGCTTTTGATGTACGTGAATTGAACATAATTTCCTCCTGATTTATGATTCATATTTTCATGTCTTACTTTACACAATAAACCAGGGATCTGTAAAGACTTATATTGCACAAATTTACATATACTTTAAAAATCCGACATGTTTTCCTATCTTTCCTTCTGGACGAGGTCATTGTTTTGTAGTAATCTTGTAGAAAAGAATTTATCATCAAAAGAAGTCCAGAGAAGGAACGAAAGGGAATAACAAATATGAAAAGAAAAAACAGAAACCGTGCAGAGGTACTGCTGGATATAAAAACCCAGGCAGATGTAAAGAAGATCTTAAAAACATACAGAGGGGCTGCCGAGACCTATGTCAGATGGTTTGGACTTGGAGCCGGTGTGTGTTCCCTTATTTATGCAGCTGTTCATAAACCTTTTGAGATAACGGCGGCAGAATTGGGAATTCTCCTGATTGCGGCAGGTATCCTGATCCCACTGGCCCTGAAAATCCGATCAGAAAAGGCGCTGAAAAAACAGCTGGGGACAGAACATATGGAGTTGGAATATAAATACTATGAAGATTTTATGGAAATTTATTCCCGGTTTCGTAAAACGGTGAAGCTGAGTAAGATTCAATATGAAGATGTGATGAAGATAAAAAATAAATCCTTTGGAATTTCGGTCCAGCTGAAAAACAAGAGTACATACGTTATGTTCTTAAATGAAGAAGAGCGAAAACAAGTACGTAAAATCATGAATTCATAACAAAGAAGAAAAAATTTTTTATTTGTTTAAACCATGAATAGAAAATCTGTTTACACTCCATTTATTAGATGCAGGAAATATGCATATAATAACAAAAAATTACAGGAGACAAGACAGAATGGACTATTCAGGACTTGGAAAAAGAATTCGAACGATTCGTATATCCAGAAAAATGACACAGCAGATGTTGGGGGAAGAGACAGATTATTCTGTACAGCATATCAGCCATGTAGAAACCGGGAAGACAAAGCTCAGTGTGGAATGTTTGTTTGATATCGCCAATGCGCTGAATGTTTCTCTGGATGAACTTGTCTGTGGATATGTTAATTCTGCTTCTGTTGTTTTGGACAGTGAGCTGAAGGCAATCCTGGATGACTGTAATCCCCAGGAAAAAGAAATTATTTTAGATACAGTTAAAACTTTAAAGAAGAGTCTGAGAAAACACAGCAGCCAAAGTCAATGACAGACGGCTGCTGTGTTTTTTATGAAAATATCAGAATCGGGATCTTTCAATAAAAGTTATGACGTGCAGAGAGAGCCGAGAGGGAAAATCTTCCTGATTTCCTTTTACAGAAAGGAAATTGTAAGGTATAATAATTGCACAAAGTGCAATCCAGGGCGAAAAATCGCCCTGCTTCGCTGCGCGAAGATTATACCGGATCCATGGCTTGAAAAGTAAATGCCGCCAGAGGCGGCGCTTCCTTTTCTGCGCACATGGTATAATGATTGTACCAGAAGTGCAATCCAGGAGGGCAGAAAATGCGGAATCATGAGATATTGGCTGTTTACGGGACAGATTACAAAGAAATGACAAAGAAAATTTTACAGGAGGCGGTCCTTGAAGAAAGAATTCCTTCAAAAAAATCCAGGATCGGGATCAAACCGAATCTTGTATCGCCTTCTGAGGCCTCCTGGGGCGCCACCACCCATCCCGAAATTGTTGCCGGGATTATTGAGTATCTTCAGGAGAGAGGGTTCTGTAACCTTGTGATGCTGGAAGGATCCTGGGTGGGGGATAAGACAGGCGATGCTGTGGAAGTCTGCGGCTATGGACGTCTGTCCAAAAAGTATGGGGTGGAGTTTCTGGATATGCAGAAGGATACTTCTGTTGCCTGTGCATGTGCAGGTATGGAACTTAAATTGTGCAGCCAGGTAAAAACTCTGGATTTTTTGATTAATGTTCCGGTGATGAAAGGACACTGTCAGACTAAAGTCACCTGCGCCCTGAAAAATATGAAAGGTCTGATTCCAAATCCGGAGAAACGCCGCTTCCATGCTTTGGGGCTTCATAAACCTATTGCGCATCTTGCAGCAGGAATCCGTCAGGATTTTATTGTGGTGGACAATATATGCGGGGATTGGGATTTTGAAGACGGAGGAAATCCTGTGGAAATGGACAGGATCATGGCAGCAGCTGACCCGGTATTGTGTGATGCTTATGTCTGCCATCTGATGGGATATGAAGTTTCGGAAGTTCCGTATATTCAAATGGCAGAGGAATTGGGAGCCGGATGTGCTGACTGGAAAAAGGCAGAATTTCGGGAGCTAAACACACCGGTAAAAGAAGTGATTCTTCCGAAAAACAGAAAAGTAGTACAGCTTCAGGATGCGGTGGAAGAAGTTGAATCCTGCAGTGCCTGCTATGGATATCTGATTCCGGCACTTTCACAGCTGAAAGAAGAAGGGCTGCTTTCACAGCTGAAAGAAAAAATATGCATCGGACAGGGGTACAGGGGAAAAACTGGAAAACTGGGAATCGGACAGTGTACCTGCAGGTTCCAGTGGTCTTTGAAGGGATGCCCGCCTACAGAGAAAGAAATTTATGATTTTCTGAAGAATTATATAGAAATCAATACTTAATATTACAAAAAAACTGCCGAATGTGCGCCATCAGGAGTTGGAAAAAGATAAAGGGTTGTTTTTAGATAAAAAACAGGTATAATAGGATTGAGCTTAATTTATGAAACAGATATGAAGAAATTGTTATCAAGTTGTTATACAGGAGAGAGATTATGAAAGTACCATTTTCACCGCCGGATATTACAGAGGAAGAAATCGCGGAAGTGGCTGATACCTTAAGGAGCGGCTGGATCACTACCGGACCAAAGACAAAGAAGTTTGAGCAGGAAATAGCGGCATATTGTCATACAGAAAGGGCAGCATGTTTAAATTCTGCCACTGCCAGCCTGGAACTCAGTCTTAGAATCCTCGGAATCGGTCCGGGAGATGAAGTTATCACCACAGCATATACTTATACTGCAAGCTGCAGCGTCATCTGTCATGTAGGGGCAAAACCTGTACTGGTGGATACTTTGCCAGGTTCCTATGATATGGATCCGCAAAAAGTGAGAGAAGCGGTCAATGAGAGAACAAAGGCAGTTATTTGTGTGGATCTTGCCGGAATTATTTATCCTTATTATGAGGAAATCTATAAGATCGCGGAAGAAAAGAGAGCACTTTTCAGACCATCAGGAAGAATTCAGGAGTCTTTGGGAAGAATTGCTGTTCTTGCAGACGGTGCCCACGCATTCGGTGCTTCTTATAAAGGAAAGATGAGCGGGGAAATTGCAGATTTTACCAGTTTTTCCTTCCATGCGGTAAAGAATCTTACTACTGCAGAGGGAGGAGCAGCTGTCTGGAGAAATATACCGGGAATTTCTTCAGAGGAGATTTATAAACAGTTCATGGATCTGTCCCTTCACGGACAGAATAAGGATGCGCTTGCCAAGACACAGCTGGGAAACTGGGAATATGACATCGTGGCGCCGTACTATAAGTGCAATATGACGGATATTATGGCTGCCATAGGGTTGGCACAGTTTAAGAGATACCCGGGACTTTTAAAACGCAGAAGAGAAATCATTGAAAAATATAATGAAAGTTTCAAGGATCTTGATATTGAAATCCTGGAGCATTATGGAGAAGACCATGTTTCCAGCGGGCATCTCTATCTTACCAGACTGCCCGGGAAAACCAGACAAGAATGTAATGAGGTAATTATTAAGCTGGCGGAAGCGGGCATTGCAGCGAACGTGCATTACAAACCGCTGCCTATGATGACAGCTTATAAGAATCTGGGATTTGATATCCGGAATTATCCAAATGCATATCATATGTTTGAAAATGAAATTACTCTGCCGCTTCACACATGTCTGACAGATGAGCAGGTAGATTACATTATTTCTACATTTAGAAAAATCGTAAAGGAACTGTAAGTCATGTTAAAAGATTGGAATAGTCTGCCGACTTGTATGAAAAATGAAGAAACAAAAAAATATTATAAGAAACTGGAGCAAAAACGCATAGCACTTGGTGTTAAGCGTTTTTGTGATGTGGTTCTCGCTTTTTGCCTTACGGTCCTTTTGTCTCCGGTAATGCTGGTGCTTGCCATCTGTATTAAGCTGGACAGTAAAGGGCCTGTTTTTTACCGCCAGGAAAGAGTTACCCAATATGGGAGAGTCTATCGGATTTTCAAATTCCGTACCATGGTCACAGATGCGGATAAGAAGGGACCGCTGGTGACAACAGGACAGGATTCCAGGATTACCAGAATGGGAAACAAACTGCGAAAGTGCAGGTTGGATGAGCTGCCGCAGCTTTTTAATGTGTTAAAAGGCGAGATGAGTTTTGTGGGAACAAGACCGGAAGTGAAGAAATATGTAGACTGCTATACTCCAGAGATGATGGCAACTCTGCTTTTGCCTGCGGGGATTACTTCCCGGACAAGCATTTTCTATAAAGATGAAGATGAGATCTTAGAAAAATACAGCCGCACAACAGATAAGACAACAGATGAGATTTATGTGAAGTATGTGCTGCCTGATAAAATGAAATATAATCTCCAGTATCTGGAGCAATTCAGTCTTCTGGGAGATCTGAAGGTCATGGTGGATACCGTTCTGGCAGTAATCCGCTGATTTTTTGATACAGAGAAAAGGACAGGCGGCGGATTTTGTAAAATGCCGCTTTAAAGAGTAAATAGGAGAGTACAATGAAGAAAATTGCAGTAATATCCATGGGTGTAAAACTGGATAATGAAAAGGGGTACAGTCGCTTTCGCTATATCGCAGATTTTCTGACAGAGGCGGGATATCAGGTGGATCTGATCACGACCACTTTCCAGCACTGGGAGAAGGCGCAGAGGGATATGGACAAAATTAAAAAAGAAGATTATAAGTTTAACCTGAAATTTATTTATGAACCAGGATATAAGAAAAATATTGATTTAAGAAGGATCAGAAGCCACAGCATTGCGGCCAGGAATCTGACAGCTCTTCTTGAAAAAGAAGGAGATTACGATCTTATTTACTGTGAGATCCCACCCAATGATGTTGCTCTTTCAGCAGCAGAATACGCAAAAAGAAGGGGAATTCCCTTTGTGCCGGATGTAAATGATCTGTGGCCGGAAGCTATGCGCATGGTCCTGGATATTCCGGTAGTCAGTGATATTTTATTCTATCCGCTGAAAAGAGACGCGGAAAAAGTTTACTCCCTGGTCTCCGGGATCATAGGAACTTCCGATGAATACAGGGACCGCCCTGTAAAGAACCAGAAGCTTGATGTGCCGAAAAAAACGGTTTATGTGGGAAATGAGATTGCAGAATTTGACGCAGGAGCAGAGAAATATTCTCCTGAAATAGAGAAAAAAGAAGGAGAGTTTTGGGTTTCTTACGCAGGAACCATCGGGACAAGCTATGATATCAGGACTATGGTTCTGGCAGGAAAAGAACTGATGAACAGAGACTTGGGAAATATCAAGATTAAAATCCTGGGCGGAGGTCCGCTGAAAGAAGAGCTTGAGACGCTGGCAAGGGAAAAGGACTGCCGGAATGTGGAGTTTGTAGGATATGCTCCTTATCCAAAGATGGCGGCGTATCTGACAAAGTCTGATCTATTGGTAAATTCCTTTGTGAAGAAAGCGCCCCAGAGTATTGTGACTAAGATCGGGGACTACCTTGCAGCCGGAAAACCCATGATCAATACCTGTATGAGTCCTGAGTTCCGGGAAAAAGTAGATCATGACGGCTTCGGCATTAATATCCTGCCGGAGGATGTAAAGATTCTGGCAGATGCTGTGGAAAAACTGTATCATGATGAAGAAGGCAGGGAAAGAATGGGAAGAAGGGCGCGTCAGATTGCGGAGGAACAGTTTGACAGACCGCAGTCCTATAAAAAGATTATTGAATTAATTGAGGAGCTGACATAAGATGAACAGACCTTTTTTCAGTGTTGTTATGCCTGCGTACCAGGCGGAAAAATATCTGGGAGCAGCTATTGAGAGCATTCAGAAGCAGAGTTTTGAAAATTGGGAGCTGTTAGTCATTGACGACTGCTCTAAAGATAAGACACTTGAAATCGCCAGAAGCTATGAAGAAAAAGACGGCAGGATCCATGTGATACACAGAGAGCAGAACCAGGGAGTCAGTGAGGCACGAAATTTAGGAATTACAAAGGCACAGGGAAGGTATCTCTGGTTCGTGGATGCAGACGATACAGTGGAGGAAAGTATTCTTTCACAGGTGTATCAATCTCTGCAGGAAAACCCGGCCAAACTGGTAGTTTTTGGTCTGGTAGAGGAATATTATTCCCAGGATGGAAAGCTGGAGTATAAAAATACCAGAAAACCGCCGCACATGCTTTTGAAAACAGAAAGAGATGTGCGCAAACAGATTATTTTATTAGAACAGCAGACTCTGTACGGCTATCCCTGGAATAAAGTCTATGATCTGATTCATATGAAAAATCTGGGAATTCGGTTTGAAGATTACAGGAAGACAAAATTTATTGAAGATATTCTCTTTAATATTGAATTCTGCATGGATATTGAATCTATGAATCTTCTGAACATTGCTCCTTATCATTATGCAAAAAGGGCAAATGAAAGCCTGACAAATGAATTTGTGCCGGAATACTACAGGCTTCACAGAAGAAGAATCGAAACTTTGTGGAAACAGCAGAAGTACTGGAAAATAGACATGCAGAGATCCAGGAAAATTCTGGGCGGTCTGTACTGCCGTTACATTCTCTCTGCACTGGAGAGGAATTATGATAAACGTGCACAGATTTCTTTCCGGGAAAGGCGCAGATTCTGCAGACAGATCTTTGCAGACAGCCTGTTTTTGGAACTGGTGCCTTACGGAAAAGCAGAAGACAGTTTCATGCTGAAAATAGCACTGAAATTAATGAAAACGAAAAATGTAACTTTGAATCTGCTGTTTGCTTACTGTATCCATCTGGTGAGAAGCAGGCTGCCGATACTTTATTCAAGGGTAAAATCAGGAAGATAGAGGAAATAAGAAGATGAAAAAATATGATTATATCTTAGTAGGAAGCGGATTATTTTCAGGAGTATTTGCCTACCATGCAGTAAAGCAGGGAAAGAAATGCCTGGTAGTGGAAAAAAGAAATACAGTAGGCGGAAATCTGTACTGTGAAGATATGGAAGGAATCCATGTGCATAAATACGGTGCCCATATTTTTCATACCAGCAATAAAAAAGTATGGCAGTTTGTAAACTCTCTGGCAGAGTTTAACCGTTATACCAATTCTCCGGTGGCAAATTATCACGGAGAAATGTATAACATGCCATTTAACATGAATACTTTCAGTAAAATGTGGAACATCAGCACACCCAAGGAGGCCAGGGGAATCATAGAAAAGCAGAGAGCAAGCATCAAAGGTGAACCAAAGAACCTGGAAGAACAGGCAATCAGCCTTGTGGGAGAAGACATTTATAAAAAGCTGATCAAGGGTTACACAGAGAAACAGTGGGGAAGAGACTGTAAAGATCTTCCGTCTTTTATTATTAAACGTCTTCCGGTACGATATACCTATGACAATAACTATTTTAATGATCTGTATCAGGGAATACCTATCGGAGGATACAATGTTCTCATAAAAAAACTTTTTGAAGGCTGTGATATAGAGACAGGCGCGGATTACAATGAAAACAGAGAAAAATACCAGGCTCTGGGTGAGAAGATCCTGTATACAGGAACGATAGATTCCTTTTATGACTACTGTTTTGGAAAGCTGGAGTACAGAAGCCTGAGATTTGAGACAGAGACTCTGGATGAGGAAAATCATCAGGGCGTGGCAGTTGTCAATTATACAGACAGAGAAACACCTTACACCAGAATTATTGAGCACAAACACTTTGAATTCGGTACACAGCCAAAGACAGTGATCACCAGA
>CALWHD010000106.1 GCA_944380235.1 uncultured Blautia sp. | reverse complement strand
TCCAGGTCAAGATAATCACTAGACTATCTATCCCTTTTACTGTTTTGGTTCGTTGAACCTAAGAATAAAAATGTAAAAGAATTTTCGATTCATGTGTTCCACTGTTCAGTTATCAAGGTCCTGCTGCTGAATGACAGCTCCAATATTTTATCATACCGTTTGAAGCTTGTCAAGAACTTTTTCAAAAAGTTTTTTCAAGGCTTTTGCCTTTTTGCGACAGCCATGATAGATTATCACATCTTCAAGGCTTTGTCAAGAACTTTTTTTAAAAGTTTTCAGCCGGCGATTTCTTTACCGCCCTGTCTCGCGACAGCTATGATAGAATAGCATATTTACTATTCTTTGTCAACAACTTTTTTTAGGTTTTTTTCCTTTGCCCTAAATAATTTTTCTGTTCGCTGACTGAAGTTTACTATACCATTTTTCACTTTCTCTGTCAACAAAAAAGTCAGGAAAATTACAATTTTTTCCTGACCTTCTGCTACACTCTGAAAAATCCTGTGATAAATCGCATCAGCATATTATGATTGTACAGATATCCTGTGATTTCATTCTCCTGGATAAGTCCTGCTGCTGCTTTTAACCACTGGGTATCAAAAAACAGCATAAGCACCAAAAAGACAATCCACACAAAGAGAATCCCCTGTATCCCTCCCAGGACAGCTCCTCCCAGACGATTGAGAAGACTTAGGACAGGCAGAGAAAAGATGCCGTCGAGAAATCCTTCCAGAATACGGATCACGATTCCCACAATCAAAAAAGTAAGAATAAGGCTGATCATATTTACCGCAAGCTGCGCCGCACTGTTTGAGAGATATTCTCCAAACGTCTCTGCTACCAGCTTATGATAGCCTTCCTCATTATTATTTCTGATAAGAATCTCCTGCAGCTCCTCCGGAAGGGGAAGACTTTTTATAAAGCGTTCCTGTTCCATTCTGTCTGCAGACTCTTCTATTTTATCTTCCACAAGTCCTGTTATGCTTTTTTCACAACTTTCTTGTATACTGTCATATACAGGTGTCCTCTCCATAATAAATTCCGTAATATAAGGACTGAAAATATATCCCAGTACAAGTGTCAGTACAATTCCTGCCAGAGAAAACGCTGTACGCACCATTCCTTTTCGGACTCCATTCAAAATATACAGAACCAAAACAGCTAAAATTATCACACACAGCCAATTCATGCCACCACCGCCTGTCTTTTCAATCATTTTGTCTTAATTGTATGAATCCCGTTTTCCGAAACCAGTATATAACGATTAGAAGCCGTCTGGCAGATATATTTCACTGCGCCTTCCTCTATGTCACTGTCAAACTTCAGGGTTCCATTCAGATTATACATGCTGACATGAGTATCGTTGTACAAGATAATCCTGTCACCGCTGATGCTGATGCTGATATATTCCAGGTCAAACCCCCGGGAAACTCTCTCTTTGCCCGACACGTCATAGAGCTTCAAGGTATACTTTTCATCCTCTTCTGTCCCCTGAAAAACCAGTCCGATATATTTATCATTATAAAAGGTGCTGACGATTTCCCCGTCTACCTCATGCGTAACTCTCTCTTTTGGAACACCGCTCCCGTCATAGACAGAAAATCCGTCTTCCCTGAAAGCTACTGCTGTTGTCTCATTGATCCATACGATCTGCGGAACCAATATATTGTCATAGGTAAAACCAGTTACAAGATTATCCACCTGATTCTGTCCTTCGTCACCAAAATTATAACAAGCCACATAGCTGGAAACTATACCGTTTTCTAACTGGAAATAAGAAACCAGAATACTTTCCCCATTGGGCGCAACTGCCAGATCCACTGGATATCCCGGATTCTCCATACTTGTCTGATTTTCCGCAATCAGGCTGCCGTCTGACGCATAATAGTTGACCCATGTCTTTTCGCCGTCTTCCAGAATCGCTGCCACAGCTCCGTTTTGTGCAGCCTTTGCTTTCCGGATAGGAAATTTCACATCAATGGCACCTACGGCCCGCTCTTCCTGGACAACATACATAGAGGTTCCGTTTTTATCATAAATTACTGCATAATCCCCGGATACATCCACAGCCGGATCGGTCATCTCATATGTCTGATTCCAAAGTACCTGCTGGGATTGGTCCAGCAGAGAAACACCTTCATTTCCAAATTTCAACAGATTCCTTCCCAGACTGATATATTTCGATGATTGTGTATCCTCATTCTGAGAAGAGGAAAGGATATCATATTCCCTGCTGACTCTAAACTGCAGGTAAACTGCTGCGATGATCACCAGGATTACTGCTGCACCGAAAATAAGAACCGACCTTTTTATTCTCAGTGCCTTCAGGCGTTCCAGATTTCTTTTGAAGAATTCTATTATTCTATTTTCCTTTACCTGTTCCGGCTCAGCTTTTCGCCTTCTATGCTCTTTTAACTCCATAGTTCTCTTCCCGTATTTTCTTTCTATTCCCTATGTGCAAACTGTGTAATATGGTACCACGAGTACAGAAAAGGAATCACCGCTCCAAGCGGATTATACTTTTCCGCGTCTTAACTTAAGTAAGGTATAATCTCTGTACAGCAGAGTGCCCTGACGTACTTTTCATCACGGCAGATTCCATCTGCAGTGGAATCATTATACCACAATCCTTTACGGGAGTAAAATCTTTTGTCCGGGATATATAATGTCTTCCTCTGACAAATGATTCAGTTGGCAAATTTCATCTATCATATCTGTGCTGCCGTAATTTTTTATGCTGATCCTTGTGATCGTATCTCCCTGAAGAATGGTGTAAGTCTCATGGGCGGGAGATGAAGTCTCCTGCTCACTGCCCTCTGTGCCAGATATCTCTTCTTCCTTTTGCTCTTCCCCCTGGATATCCGCCGCTTTCTGGCCGTTATCCGTCTGGCTTTTTTCTGCCTCTCCTTCCTGTTCTGTCTGACCTTCCTCCTGCGCTGAATTTTCTTTCTCCTGAGAAGCCTGTCCGTTGACCGGTGTCACGCTCTCCGGTTCCTGCTCCTGCTGATCCAGACTGGCAATCACGTCTTCTGTGTTCTTCAATTTCTGATAATCATTGAGGTACAGCACGCCTACTGCCAGCACTGCAATCATAGCACACACACTGGCAGCCCGGAAAACGGGAAAATTTTCTTTTTTCTTTTCCTGCTCTGTATGCTTTTCCACTTTTTTCCGAAAAGTATGTACCGCAGAGTCATCCACTTCTTCTGTTTTCTTTTCCATGCGTTCGTTCTGGGCTATGAGAAAGCTTCTCATAGGCTCATTTTTCTCATAATATACATAGAATCCGGTCTGCCTCTCCATTTTCCCTTCTTCGTAATGATAAAACACCTCCTCTTTTTCCAGAGGTTCCATGACGAACAGTACTTTATCACTCCCGCCAAAATGGTTCAGATGGGTTCTGCAGATGACCTCGTGGAGTTCCATAGAACAGCCGGGAATAGACAGGAACCATCCCACCACCTCCTGGTCAGGAAAGTATTCTTTATTTTTTTCATATACATGATTCCAGATCTCCTGAGTAAATGCCAAGTGCTCCTCATTGACCTCCATATCCTTGAGCGCCACTGCACTTTTTATAAACAAATAAGACACCCCGCCTTTCCAGTTGGACTGTCCCAGCAAAATGGCTGCGATTCCTCTGTGTGAATTTTCAGATGAGATTCTACAAAGATAAGTATATGCATAATCTTCTATATAGATTTTTTGTGTGCCTCCCACTTCACCTATCTGCCGTATATTATTCGGAATGCGGAAATACCCTTCATTCCCCTCGGGCTTTTGTTTCTCTTTCTCATAAATGATTTCTA
>CALWHD010000105.1 GCA_944380235.1 uncultured Blautia sp. | reverse complement strand
ATCTTCCCAGTATAATAATAAATTGCAAAGAAAACACATATAGTAAGGTTATAAAAAGAAATATAACCACTTTTTATAAAAAATGTTTAGATGATTTATTCCAAAAAATGCGGAAAAACTCAGGGTTTTCCGATTTGTATGATCAGATAATGAGTTGTTTTTTTATATCAGTATTGTTATTATAAAGTATAAATATTTATATAATTATTTACAAGGTGCGGATAAGAATATGAAAGTAAGTATAAAGGATATCAGTAAGAAAACAGGATTTTCACCTGCGACGATTTCAAATGCCCTGAACCATAAAAGGGGCGTCAGTGAAGAAACGGCTGCCGAGGTTTTTCGGGTTGCAAGAGAAATGGGCTATATCAGTGAATCGAAGATCAGAAGGGTCAAACTGGTTATTTTTAAGAGAAATGGTCTGATCATAGACGATACTCCTTTTTTCTCTCTTATGATTGATGGAATTGAAAAGGAATGCAGGTCTGCAGGGATGGAAATGGTTCTCTGCTATTTGAATATGCAGGATGAAAATTATGAAGAACAGGTAGAGTGGATCATCCATGATAATTCTACAGCGGTTATCCTTCTGGGAACAGAACTGATGGAGGAAGATGTGGAACTGTATAAGAGCGCTACCTGCCCGTTTCTCATGCTGGACTATTGGGCATGGGATATGTCTTTTAATGGAGTCCTGATTAATAATGCAGATTCGGCCAGAGTAGCAGTGGAATATCTCCTCAAAAAAGGGCACAGGAAGATCGGATACCTTAAGGGGAAATACCGTATTAAGGCATTTCGCTCCAGAGAAGTAGGATACAAAACAGCCATGAAAAAAGGAAGTGGTCAGATAAATATGGAATATGTGGTGGAACTGTCCACTACTATGAACGGCGCTTATAAAGATATGAAATTATATCTTGAAAAAAAGCCCCAAATGCCGACTGCTTTTTTTGCAGATAATGATATGATCGCCTTAGGGGCCATGAAGGCGCTCCAGGAGATGGGATATGAGATACCAAAGGACATCTCGATCATAGGATTTGATGACCTTCCCTTTAGTGAAATATCTAATCCCCCATTGACAACCTTGCGGGTACCAAAACAGGAAATGGGGCGTCTGGCTGTAAAAAAACTTTTAGAGGCTATAGAAGAAAATGTTAAAATAAAAACCAAAACACAGGTATGCACAATGTTTGTAGAGAGAGAAAGTGTGCGGGACTTATTAAAATGATGTTGGGGCAAAAGCCCCCAACCATGCTACCTATTATAGGAACAGCTTTGCTGATCGATGGGATTTCGAAAGCAGGGCTGTTTTTTTGTGCGATAAGCCGTCCTTTCTGAAATTCTCCATGCGATACTTTGTATTAAAACAATGAATAGCGAAGAAATAAATGTTTATATAAAAACGTAAAAGAAAAATTTATATAAATATTTATATAAAAAATATTGAGAAAACGAAAAATGCTAAAAAAACAAAAATAAATTGTGCAATATATATAAAATACAAACGTTAAAAATGTATAAATGTGCAAAAAACAAAAAACATATTGAAACAAATATAAATAAATGCTAAAATTCATTTAAATCAAAGCAAAAAATATCTACATCATGCTCGTGAAAAACAGATATTTTTTGTAAAAAGATTTAAAAAACTTTTATAAAATTTTAAAGGAGGAATTCAAATGAAAGCAAAGAAAATCACAGCATTGGCACTGGCTTCACTGATGGCTGCATCAACAGTACTTGCTGGCTGCGGCGGAAGCGGAGGAGGATCCGGATCCGGCGGTTCCGGAAGCGGAGCTACAGAAGTAACCTTCTGGACACTGAATACCAGACAGGAAGCAGTAGATCCTATTGTAGAAGAGTTCAACTCTCAGAATGAGGACATTCAGGTAACCGTTTCCTACTATGATACAGATGGAATTAAAGATGCCTGCAAAGTTGCTGCATCTTCCGATACGCTTCCAAATATGTGGTTTAACTGGGGCGGAAGTCTGGGATCTTTCTATGTAGACAACGGTCTGACCTATGATCTGACTTCCTATGCAGAGGAAAACAATTGGTCTGAAAAATTTAATTCGAATGCTTTGGATCTTTGTACTTTTGACGAAAAAGTGTCCGGCTATCCTACAAGCTACAATATCCTGGGCATCTACTACAGAAAAGATATCTTTGAACAGTACGGACTGGAAGTGCCTACAACTTTCGAGGAGTTCGAGCAGGTATGCGCTACATTGAAGGAAAACGGAATTACACCGATTTCCACTGCCGGATTAAACGGATGGCATGTAATGAGGTTCCTGGAACTTCTGATCGAGTACTATGCAGGGGCTGAGCAGCACGATGCTATGAATACTTTTGATGAGAGCTGGGATAATGATGCAGTGGCTCAGGCTTTTGAAAAGTATAAAGAGTTCGTAGACAAGGGGTACTTCCCAGAAGGTTTCCTGACCCAGGATCCTAATGATACGCTGATAGCTGTAGCCAACGGTGACTGTGCAATGGATGTGCAGGGACAGTGGTATGACGGAAATATCATTCAAAATGAGCAGGATATCAATAACTATGGTGTATTCGCTTTCCCAAGCGGCGGAAGCAACCGTATGTCCTCCTTTGCAGAAATGACACAGTTTAACGCTAATAATACAGAAGAAGAATTAGATGCCTGTGTAGCATTTATGGACTTCTACTATAGTCAGGAAAATGCAGATCAGTATTCAGAATACTATAATCTGCCTCTGCCTACAGCAGATCCGGAAATGCCGGAAGACCAGCCAAATGTTCCGATTATGCTGGAAATGGGAGAAACAAACGGTACCTTTACTATTACAGACCAGGCTCTGCCGACAGAAGTAGCAGACGTGCTGTTTAACTGCCAGGATGCAGTTGCCAACGGACAGATGGATCCGGCAGATGCAGGTGCGGATATTCAGGCTGCTATCGAATCTTATAATGCAAATAACGGCTGATACATAATAAAAAAGAGAAAAGCATGAAAATCCGGGGCGGGCACATTTACAACCCGCCCTGAATTTTGAAAAGATAAGCACTCGCAAAATGAAGTCAGGAGTGGAATTATGAAGAAAAATAAGAATATTGTTAAAACAGAAAAATCTGCATGGCTGTTCATGCTGCCTGCAGCCATTATATACCTTTCTGTAATCGTGATTCCTGTATTTTATTCCTTATATATCAGTTTATTCAAGTGGAATGGAATCGGGGAAATGACCTTTGTGGGACTGGATAATTATCTGAATCTGTTTTCCGGTGATGCCACATTCCGTACAGCTATTATAAACAATCTGATCTGGATTGTGCTTACCATTGTCGTAACCATGACAGTATCCCTGGGATTCGCAGTGATTCTGAACAAACAGTTCAGAGGAAGAACTTTCTTCCGAGGGTTTTTCTATTTTCCCTGTGTTATTGCGCCTATCGCAGTAGCCATTATCTGGAGATGGATTTATAACCCGAACATGGGATTTATCAACCAATTTTTCGAGGCTATCGGAATTGATTTTTCCCAGCAGTGGATATCTAATCCGGACACCAGTTTGTATGCAGTGTTTATTGCGGCGCTTTGGCAGGCAATCGGACAGCCTATGATCCTGTTCCTGGCAGGGCTTCAGGCGATATCTCCAGATGTACTGGAAGCTGCGACCATCGACGGAGCCAGTGGAGTGAAAAGATTCTTCTATATTACTATACCTCTGCTGAAAGATACTTTTGTTATCGTTATTGCCACACTGATCACCGCTGCTTTGAAGGTATACGATGTAGTTCAGGGTCTTACCGGAGGGGGACCAAACGATGCTACACAGATGCTTTCCACCTATATGTACTCCCAGGTATTCCAGTACAATAACGTGGGATACGGTACTGCAGTTGCCTGTATCATGGTGATCATGATGATGGTAGTTATTGTGCCTTATGTATCCTTTACAGCAAAAGAAGATTAAGACAGGAGGGAAAATCATGGAAGGTAAAACAAAGAAAATTGCAAAAAAGATAGCACTGTATGTGATTTTAATTCTCCTGGCTGTTATATGGGTTGTTCCTATGTTTACATTGGTTGCGACGGCAATTAAAAGTCAGTCTGATTTCTATAGCGGTATCGGTTTATTCGAGCTGCCGGATAATATTGCCTGGGACAACTTTATCAATGCGATCACCCAGGGACGTCTTCTGACATATATGAAAAACGATCTGATTGTGTCCTGTTTAAAGGTGCCGTTGGGAATCTTTGTTGAAGCTTTGGCAGCTTTTGCTCTTACCAGATTGAAAGTAAAGCATAAAACAGGAATTTTTGTATTTTTCCTCATCGGAATGATGCTTCCCATGCAGACAGCTCTGGTTCCAATCAATGTAATATACAGCAAACTGGGACTGCTGAATACATACTTCGGACTGTTCTATGTTTATATTGGCTTTGGTATCTCTTTCGGTATTCTGATCCTGAGGGGATTCTTTAACGGTATTCCCAAAGATATTGATGAAGCTGCTTATATAGACGGATGTAATAAATGGCAGCTGTTTTATAAAATTATTCTTCCGGTAGCGAAACCGGCGATAGCAACACTGGTCATCACGGAT
This sequence comes from uncultured Blautia sp., assembly GCA_944380235.1. Taxonomy (GTDB): domain Bacteria; phylum Bacillota; class Clostridia; order Lachnospirales; family Lachnospiraceae; genus Blautia. The sequence continues at coordinate 6,751 of CALWHD010000105.1, read as the reverse complement.
TTCCTGTCTACATGGAATGAATATCTGCTGGCAAGTGTTATTATCAACGACAATACTATGAAAACAGTGCCTGTCGGTATCATGACCTTTGTTGGCGAACATGGAACAGATTACGGATACCTTTGCGCCGGCGTTCTGCTGTCGGTTATTCCGGTGCTGATCGTTTATCTGATCTTCCAGAGACACTTTGTAGAAGGTATGGCCGGAGCTGTAAAGAGCTGATACAGAATTAAAATTTAGCGAGGTATAACTATGGACATGATAAATTACGAGAAGCAAATAGAAAGATGGGGAACTCTGGAAGTTTCCGTGAAAGGAAAAACAGAAGGAAATCCCTTTGTTGACTATACGGTACAGGGGGTATTTACCGGAAAAAAGGAGCAGGTTACTGTAAATGGATTTTATGATGGAGAGGGGATCTACAAGGTTCGGTTTATGCCTTCTTTTGAAGATGAATATACTTTCCGGATCCAGGGGAGCTTTTCAGAGGAAGTCTATGTGGGGGAATTTACAGCAGTTCCTGCAGGAACGGGAAACCATGGACCGGTATATGTGGCCAATACATATCATTTTGCCTATGCAGATGGAACTCCTTACTATTCCATCGGAACCACCTGTTATGTATGGGAACTCCAGTCGGATGAACTGGTGAAACAGACTCTTAAGACATTAAAAGACAGTGCTTTTAATAAGATTCGTTTCTGCATATTCCCGAAACATTATGATTATAATCTGGGAGAACCTCGCTCTTATCCATACGAGGGGATGCCTATGGATTCCAGTGTGCTGACAAAAGAGAATTTTCTGGAGTATACAGGAAAGACAGAAGGAAATCACTGGGATTTTTCCAGATTTAATGTGGAACATTTCCGGCACATAGAAAAATGCATTCTGGCTCTTCGGGACATGGGGATTGAAGCAGATATTATTGTAATGCACCCCTATGACCGTTGGGGATTTTCTCAGATGACCGAAGAACAGGATGATTTGTACTGGAAATATGTGCTGGCCAGATTTTCCGCTTACAGAAATGTGTGGTGGTCACTGGCCAACGAATATGATCTCTTTGAACATAAGACAGTGAAAGACTGGGAGCGGTATGCAGATCTTATCTGTGCCAATGATCCCTACAATCATCTTCGCTCTATCCACAACTGCCGTCCGTTCTACGATCATAACCGTCCCTGGATTACTCACTGCAGTATCCAGAGACAGGACCTGTATAAATCGGCAGAAATGGTAAACGAATGGAGAGAAAAATATAAGAAGCCGGTAGTGCTGGATGAGATCGCATATGAGGGAAATATCCAGCATGGCTGGGGAAATATTACAGGAGAAGAACTGACCAGACGTTTCTGGGAGGCCGCCTGCAGGGGTGCTTATCCGGGGCACGGAGAGACCTATATGAACAAAGACGATATTTTATGGTGGTCCCATGGAGGCGTTCTCCACGGAGAAAGTCATAAGAGATTTAAACTCCTCCATGACATTATGTGCGAGACCCCTGGGATTGGTCTTATGCCTTATGAAAACAGCGGCTGGGATGAGGTCTGCGCAGTACCGGAAGAATCTACTCAGCAGATCAAGCCGGTAAAAGATTATTACCTGATTTATTTCAGTTTTATGCGTCCTTCCTTTAGAGAATATCACTTTGACGATGAGACAAAATTCCAGCTGAAAGTCATCGATACCTGGAATATGACTGTAGAGGACAGGGGGATTGTTCAGGGAAAATTCAAAGTAGAGCTTCCCGGCCGGCAGTATATGGCTATCCAGTTGAAAAAAGTCTGAAAGAAATCGGGGTGAGACGGTGAAGGTAAATATCAGAAAAATATCTGAGAGGACAGGTTTTTCTCCGGCCACAGTATCCAATGCATTAAATCATAAAAGAGGCGTTAATAAAGATACAGCGGCAGAGATCATAAAAACTGCCAAAGAGATGGGTTACGTAATGGAAACGGGAATTACAAAGATCAAACTGGTGATTTACCGTGACCGTGGAGTGATCGTGGGAGATACTCCTTTTTTCTCACTGGTTGTAGACGGATTTGAAAAAGCATGCAGAGAAGCCGGATATGAAATGGTATTGTTCAATTTAGACCGTCGCGCGGAAGACTACCAGAAACAGGTGGATAATCTTTTACTGGACAGTTCCACGGCCATTGTGCTGTACGGTTCAGAGCTGACAGATGAAGAGGCTGTGGTTTTTCGGAAAGCCAGGACCCCATTCCTTATGCTTGATTACTGGAATCACGACATGTCTTTTGCCGGGGTGTTTATCAATAATGCGGATGCAGCCAGAATGGCAGGGGAATATCTGATTAATAAGGGACATCGGGAAATCGGATATCTGAAAGGAGAATACCGCCTGAAGGCCTTTGGCTCCAGAGCCGTAGGTCTTCAGATAGCCCTTCAAAAACATGGGCTGGAGCTGAAAACGGAATATGTGGTAAAACTTCCTGTGACTATGGATGAGGCCTATCAGGAAATGCGGAAATACCTGAAAAGAAACCCAAAACTTCCTACGGCGTTCTTTGCAGACAATGATAATCTTGCTCTGGGAGCCATGCAGGCATTAAAAGAATGCGGCTATAAAATACCGGAAGATGTTTCTATGATCGGTTTTGATGATCTTCCTTTCTGTGAGATCGCAGTTCCCAGGCTGACCAGCCTGAGAGTGCCAAAGCAGGAACTGGGAAGGCTGGCGGTCCGGGAGATCGTGGAAATGATCCAGGGGAAAAACGCTACGAAAACAAAGATACAGATATGCACAGAGTTTATAGAAAGGGACAGCGTTTATGACTTAAACCAAAGGAAATACGCTGATATAGGGTGAAACAGTATGAAGAAAATCAGATTAGGCTTTGCGCCCACCAGACGAAGTATTTTCAGTGCTCCGGACGCAATTAAATATGCTGATCTTACCAGAAAAAAACTGGATGAGATGGGCATAGACTATGTAGACATTACAGATATAAACGAGGAAGGACTCCTCTATGATGACAATGACAGGATCAAGATTGCCCGGAAATTTAAAGAGGAAAAAGTGGACGGCCTGTTCCTGCCCCATACAAACTTCGGAACAGAATATGAGTGCGCCAGGCTGGCAAAAGAACTGAACGTACCGGTGCTTCTCTGGGGTCCGAGAGATGAGAGGCCGGATGAAAAAGGCATTCGTCTTCGCGACAGCCAGTGCGGACTTTTTGCTACCGGAAAAGTGCTCAGAAGATTCCGGGTGCCATTTACTTACATGACCAACTGCAGACTGGAGGATCCGGAATTTGCAAGAGGATTAAAAGACTTTCTGGCTGTCTGCAATGTGGTAAAGGTATTTCGTTCTACCCGTGTTCTCCAGATCGGCCCCCGTCCTTTCGATTTCTGGAGCACCATGTGCAATGAAGGAGAACTTTTGGAGAAGTTTAATATCCAGCTTGCTCCGGTTCCCATTCCGGAACTTACTTCCGAGATGAAGAAAGCAAAAGAAGAAAAGACCCAGGTGGAAGAAGTGATTAAATACTGCCGGGAAAATATGAATATCGCCATTAAAGATGAAGAACTGGAAAATGTAGCTGCCCTGAAAGTAGCTATGAAAAATCTGGCAGAGGAATATGGCTGCAACGCCATTGCTATCCAGTGCTGGAATGCTCTTCAGGGAGAAATCGGGATCATGCCCTGTGCAGCCAATTCTCTTCTGAATGAGGAGGGGCTTCCGGTAGTATGCGAGACCGATATCCACGGCGCCATCACTGCAGTAATGGCAGAGGCTGCGGGCATGGGAGAGACCAGAACCTTCTTTGCAGACTGGACGGTACGCCATCCGGACAATGAAAACGGAGAGCTGCTCCAGCACTGCGGACCATGGCCCATCTCTGTAGCAAAAGAAAAGCCCACCATCGGCTATCCGCTGGCCTTTGACCATCCGGGAGCTGTAGAAGCAGAGGCGAAACATGGAAATATGACCCTTTGCAGATTTGATGGAGATAACGGAGAATATTCCCTCCTCCTGGGACATGCAAAAGGCGTGGACGGACCTTATACAAAAGGTACTTATGTGTGGGTAGAGGTAGAAAATCTGAAACGTCTGGAAGCCAAACTGGTGGAAGGTCCCTATATCCATCACTGCGTGGGAATCCACAAAGACGTTGTGCCGGTGCTTTACGAGGCATGCAAATACATAGGAGTGAAGCCGGATCTCTATGATCCTATTGAAGAAGATGTGAAAGCATACTTAAGGGGTGAATGATTATGGAAAATTTAAAAGCAAAAGCCTTTGATTTAAGAAAAGATGTTGTGAATATGATCATGGAAGGAAAAGGAGGGCATATCGGCGGGGACATGAGCGTTATGGAGATCCTCATGAGCCTGTATTTCTGCCAGATGAATGTAACTCCGGAAAACCAGGACAGCCCTGATCGGGACCGTTTTGTCCTGAGTAAAGGTCATTCTGTGGAAGCCTATTATGCAGTTCTCGCTGCGAAAGGATTTTTGGATATCCAGGATGTGATCAAGAAATTTTCCAAATTCGGTTCTTCGTATATCGGTCATCCAAATAACAAACTTCCGGGAATTGAGATGAATTCCGGCTCTCTGGGACATGGGCTACCGGTATGCGTAGGAATGGCCCTGGCAGGGAAAAAGGATCATCGGGACTATCGTGTATATACGGTAATGGGTGATGGAGAACTGGCAGAAGGCTCTGTATGGGAAGGGTTTATGGCAGGACACCAGTATAAGCTGGATAATCTCTGCGCCGTGATTGACAGGAACCGGCTTCAGATTTCCGGAAATACAGAAGACGTCATGGGACATGACGACTTAGGAGAAAGAATCCGCTCCTTTGGATGGCATGTGATCGAAGTGAAGAATGGCAATGACATTGACGCTCTGAATAAAGCCTTTGAGGAGGCAAAAACTGTGAAAGGCCAGCCTACAGCTATTATTGCAGATACTACAAAGGGATATGGTTCTGCAGTGATGGAAAATAAGGCCAACTGGCATCACAAAGTTCCCACACAGGAAGAATATCAGCAGATCATGGCTGATTTTGAAGCAAGGAAGGAGGCTGCTCTCAATGAATAAAATACCAAACAGACAGGCGATTTGTAATGTGTTGCTGGAAAAGGCGAAAGAGGATAAAGACATAATGGTACTCTGCAGTGATTCCAGAGGATCGGCATCACTGGCACCCTTTGCTGAGGCTTTTCCGGATCAGTTTGTGGAAACGGGTATCGCTGAGCAGAACCTGGTGAGTATTTCTGCCGGACTGGCAAAATGCGGAAAAAAACCATTTGCAGCATCTCCTGCATGCTTCCTTTCTACAAGAAGTTATGAGCAGGCAAAAATCGATGTAGCATATTCTAACACCAATGTTACCCTGATCGGCATCAGCGGGGGAATCAGTTACGGGGCCTTGGGAATGAGCCATCATTCCGCCCAGGATATTGCGGCTATGTCTGCGATTCCTAACATGCGTGTTTATCTCCCCAGCGACCGGCACCAGACGAAATGCCTTATAGAAGCTCTCCTTCAGGATGAGAAACCTGCCTACGTAAGAGTTGGAAGAAATCCGGTGGAAGACGTTTATTCAGAGGAGAACTGTCCTTTCCAGATGGATAAGGCCAATATCCTGACAGAAGGAAAAGATATTGCTATCGTTGCATGCGGAGAGATGGTCCGCCCGGCTCTGGATGCAGCAAAGATCCTGGAAGAAAAAGGTGTCCATGCAACGGTTGTAGATATGTACTGTGTGAAGCCTTTAGATACAGAAACTCTTCTGAAGGCAGTAGAAGGCGTATCAGCAGTGATCACTGTTGAAGAACATGCGCCTTTCGGCGGCCTGGGTTCTATGGTGAGCCAGGTGGTCGGCGCAAAATGCCCGAAAGAAGTGATCAACATGGCGCTGCCGGATGCGCCTGTGATCACAGGAACCTCCAGAGAGGTATTTGATTATTACGGTCTGAATGCAGAAGGGATTGCTGCAAAGGCAATGGAGCTGATGTGATGAAAGAAAACAGTGCTGACAAAGCAGAAAAATATATTATTGGTATTGACCAGAGCACCCAGGGGACAAAGGCCCTGCTCTTTGATTCCCAGGGAGAGCTGCTGGCCAGGGCAGATCTTTCCCATCGGCAGCTCATAGATGAACGAGGCTGGGTAGAACATGATCCCGAAGAGTTTTACGCAAACGTGATCCAAACGGCAAAAAATGTCATTGAAAAAGCAGGTGTGGATAAAAACAAAGTAGCCGGAGTAGGGATCAGCAACCAGAGAGAAACTGCCCTGGCCTGGGACAGAACAGGGAAGCCTGTCTATAATGCAGTTGTATGGCAGTGCGCCAGAGGCGAGGCGATCTGCGAGAGGATCAAAGACGCCGGGGATATGATCAAAGAGCGGACCGGACTTCAGCTTTCTCCTTATTTTTCAGCGGCGAAGATCGCCTGGATACTGGAAAATGTGGAAGGGGCCCGGTCCCTTGCTCAGGAGGGCAGGCTCTGCTATGGAACAGTGGACAGCTTTCTTGTCTACCGGCTGACAGGAGGAAAGGTATATCAGACAGATTTCAGCAATGCCTCCAGAACCCAGCTTTTCAATATCCGTACCTTGTCCTGGGACAAAAAAATCTGTGATATTTTTGGTATTCCTGTTGAAAATCTTCCTGAGGTCACAGATTCAGACGGCTATTATGGAGAGACAGATTTTGAAGGATATCTGGAAAACCCAGTGCCCATCCACGGAGTTCTGGGAGATTCCC
>CALWHD010000104.1 GCA_944380235.1 uncultured Blautia sp. | reverse complement strand
AGCGGTAGTCTCTTACACTGCCCTTCCACCCTTACCGGAAAACTCCGGCGGTACATTTCTGTTGCACTGTCCTTGGAGTCACCTCCACCAGATGTTATCTGGCACTCTGCCCTGTGAAGCCCGGACTTTCCTCACCTGACCCCTTTCGGTCCTGTCAGCCGCGATTATTTATTCTACTTGCTGCACGAAGGGTATTTTAACACAGAAAACATGATGCTGTAAAGGAATTTTTACACATCAAAACACCCTCCGCCCACAAATTCTCTTAAAATGGAGTTATGTGGAATAGCTTCGCTGGGCACACCCACAAAATAATCCAGAAACTTGAGAAGGCGTTTTGCTTCGTCATACTCCGGTTCGTCCGGTCTTATGGAGAAAAGCAGGGGTTCTGCATATAATTTCAGCACTGCCAGCTCATAAATGAGAGCTGAATTAAACATCACGTCTGCAGATTCCTGATAGGGGAAAATATTCTCTTCCTCTCCCCTCCTTACAGAATTCCACATGGCAATGGTCGCCTTAGCCGATGATCCCCTGGTCCTGGCATCCCGCACGATCCTGCGGATCAGTCTTCCGTCTGTGGTAGGGATCCGGTTGTGCTCATCAATGTTTAACTGAGTCAGAGCGCTGATATAGATCTTAAATTTGCTTTCCACCGGAAGACTGAAGCTTAATTGGTCATTCAGGCAGTGAATTCCCTCGATCACCAGAACATCTTCCTTTCCCAGCTGCAGTTCATGGCCCCGGTATTCCCGCAATCCTGTCTTGAAATTGAAGGACGGCATGGAGACTTTCTCTCCTCTTAACAGACGATTCATATCCTCATTGAACTGTTTTACATCAATCGCTTCCAGACATTCAAAATTGTAATTTCCATTTTCATCCAGTGGTGTCTCCTCCCGATTGACAAAATAATTGTCTACACCGATGGGATGGGGTTTCAGTCCATGTGCTGCCAGCTGAATGGACAGCCGATGGGAAAATGTCGTCTTACCGGAGGAAGAAGGCCCCGCGATCATGATAAATTTTTTCTTTCCGTCCTTTAGAATCTGCTCAGCAATCTGAGAGATTTTGGATTCCTGCAGTGCCTCCGCGATCAGTATCAGCTCACTGGCCCCCTGAGTAGTGATCTGTTCATTCAAGTCCCCCACAGTATCTGCCTGGATCATTTCTCCCCAGCTTGCAGATTCCTTCTGTACCTGAAAGATTTTCGGACGTGGGACAAACTCTGGAACCACTTCAGGATTTTCTCTCTCCGGAAGCTGGAGTACCAGCCCATCATCGTATGGATAGAGATCAAAATATTTCAGATATCCGGTATGATTTACCATAAAGCCGTAGAAATAATCTTCAAAATCCTCCAGACTGTAGATATTCACTCTGGAGACTCTGCGGAACCGAAACAGTTTTTCCTTATCGTACATGCCGTGTCTGTGAAAAATCTCAATAGCCTCACCAGTGCTCACGCTCCTCTTCAGAATAGGAATCTCCCTTTCTGCCAGTTCCTGCATATAGGATTTCACCTTCTTTAAAAATTCATCTGTAATCTTTACGTCTCCGTCTATGGTGTAGTAATAACCCGAACTTACTGAATAATGGAGCGTCACTTTCTTTACATGCTCATGCCCTGCCACATGGTAGATTGCCTTCAAAAGAAGGAGAGAGGCACTTCTTTTGTAAGTCTTATGTCCGATTTCATCTCCGATAGTGATAAACTCCAGGTCCCCGTCCTTTTTCAGCTTTTTATGAAGCTCGCAGAGCTTTCCATTTTTCCTTACAAGTACGATGGGATATCTGGTACTTCCCTTATACTCCTGTGCAATAGCAGCATAGGGAGTACCATGAGGATACTCCCTGACTTTTCCCAGAATCTTTACATGTATCATTTTATCGTTCATACGCCGCTCCTTTTCCGTCCCGGTGTACCTGCCACCCGGCAATAAACTTAAATCGACCACCTGTTTCACACTATTATTTCCTGTGCAGCTGTCCTATATAACAGCACAGGGATGCAGCACATCCATAGTTTCTGTCTTCAGTTCCGGCAGCATTTCTGCCAGTTCTTTTTTCATATAATCCATGAAAATATATTCCGTACCATAATGCCCTGCATCAATGACGCATACTCCCTGGGCAACTGCATCTATGGCAGAATGGTAATCCATATCTGCAGTAATATATACTTCCGCCCCTGCCTTGAGAACCTCCTTCATCAGGCTCTTTCCCGAACCGGTACATACAGCAGCAAGGCGGACCTCTGTATCCGGATTCCCATAAACTTTTACAAAAGGAAGACCAAATCGCTCCTTTACAAAAGTTCCGCAGTCTTTAAGCGTCATGGTCTGCGGAAGATTCCCTACTCTTCCGATTCCTTCCTTCCTGTCTTCTTCCTCATAGGTAATGTCCAATACTTTCCGATGAGATAATCCTAAATAATCTGCACTTAATTCCGCCATTCCCAGCACATCAAAATTCGTATGCATGGCATAGGCACACATATGGTTTTCAATCAGACGGATTACTCTTCGCCCGATAAAATCATCGGCAGTCACCCTCTTCATCCCGGAAAAAATCATGGGATGATGGGTGATCATCATATCTGCTCCCGCTCTTACTGCCGCCTCTAAGGTTTCGTCTGTCACATCAAGAGCAAGGAAAACTTTTCGTACCTCTCTCTCCTGATCTCCCACCAAAAGCCCTGTATTGTCCCAGCTCTCCGCAAAAGAAACCGGATATTTTTCTTCGATTTTGCTGATAATATCCCTACATTTCATAATATGCAAGTGCCTCTTTCCTTACTCTGCTTTCTTTTTCCATTTCCTTTTTTCTGCTGCGGGCGGATTCTGTAGAAGACTGCTCTATTGCTGCCAGAATCTGAACCGCCTGTTCCTCCTCACGCAGAAGAAATTCTTTTAAAACCGGATTTTTCTCACGAAGCAGCTCTTTTCCGTAAACATATTCTGCTTCGCATTCATATTTCATCTTTCCGCTGACTGCTTTCATCATTGGATAATATTTTCCGTCTTCTTTTATCATAGTTTCCTCTGTAATACGATACCCGTTCCTGGCAAGAAATTTCCGGAATCTGCCGATTTCAGACTGGGGCTGAAGGATCAGTTCCTCAGCCTCTTTTGCCTTCTCTTCGCCTTCTGTAAGGATTTTCTCCATGAGAGGACCGCCCATGCCGGCAATTACAATACTCTGTACCTCTTTGCGCTTCAGGGCAGAAAGACCATCTGAAAGCCTGGTCTCTATGTATTTTTCAAGTCCCCAGTCCCGGATATGCTCTCTTGCCCGCAGAAGCGGTCCTCGATTGACATCCATGGCAACCGCTCTCGGGATCTGACCTTTCAAAAACAGATAAATAGGAATATAACCATGGTCACAGCCTACATCCGCAAGACTCTTTCCACTTCCCACCAGATCTGCCACTGCCTGCAGCCTTCTGGAAATCTGCAAATTTTTCTTTTTTTCCATGGCATTAATCCAGATAGTCTTTTAACTTGCGGCTGCGGCTTGGATGGCGGAGTTTTCTCAGTGCCTTTGCTTCAATCTGACGGATACGCTCTCTGGTGACATTAAACTCTTTTCCTACTTCTTCCAGAGTTCTTGCCCTGCCGTCGTCCAGGCCAAAGCGAAGACGAAGCACTTTCTGCTCTCTCTCTGTAAGAGTTCCCAGCACCTCCACCAGCTGTTCTTTCAGCAGAGTAAATGCTGCTGCGTCCGCAGGCACCGGAACATTATCATCCTGGATAAAGTCACCCAGATGACTGTCTTCTTCCTCACCGATGGGTGTCTCAAGAGATACCGGTTCCTGGGAAATTTTCAGGATTTCACGGACACGCTCCACAGACATCCCCATTTCCTCCGCAATTTCTTCCGGCTGCGGCTCTCTTCCCAGCTCCTGAAGGAGCTGACGGGAAACACGGATCAGTTTGTTGATGGTCTCAACCATATGCACCGGGATACGGATAGTCCTTGCCTGGTCTGCAATGGCCCTTGTGATCGCCTGACGGATCCACCAGGTTGCATAAGTAGAAAATTTATACCCTTTGCGGTAATCAAATTTTTCCACTGCTTTGATCAGCCCCAGGTTTCCTTCCTGGATCAGATCCAAAAACAGCATGCCTCTTCCCACATAACGCTTGGCAATGCTGACAACCAGACGCAGGTTTGCCTCAGCAAGACGCTTTTTCGCCGCCTCATCTCCTTCTTCCATTCTCTTTGCAAGGGTAATCTCTTCCTCTGCAGACAAAAGGGGAACTTTTCCGATCTCTTTTAAGTACATACGCACAGGGTCTTCAATGCTGACGCCCTCAGGAACAGACAGATCGATATTCTCCATGTCCACTTCGTCTTCTTCACTTAAATTCAGGTCATCATCATCGCCTAAAATAAATTCATCCACGTCTGTATCCTGAATTCTCAGAACATCGATACCGTTTCCTTCCAGATAATCAAAAACTTTTTCCATGTGATCCTGATCCAGGGGAAAGTCTTTAAAAAAATCATTGATTTCCTGATACTCCAGCACATTTTTTTTCTTCTTCGCAATCTCCATGAGTTCCATAAGCTTCTCACTGAATTTTGCCATGTTCATTTCCATAAATGTTCTTCCTCTCAATTCTTAATCGTTTATATCATTTCCTCAATCCATAGAAATATGCAGGCTCACCCTGCCTCTTTCCAGGTCTTCCAGCCTTTTTCTCTCCTCCACGATTTTCTGCAGCCCTAAAAGGTCCGTCGGCATCAGATGTTCGCTCTTCCAGGAAATACTGTCTCTCTTTAATCTGCATACAGTTTCCAGAAGCGCCCTCTTTCTCTCTTCCTTATTCTCCAGATGAAGAGTGGCATGAAACAGGGAAGCCACTTCTTTTTGCTCTTCCGGATCTGTAAACTGATTCAGAAGCTTTGCAGGACTGACCTCCCCCTCTTTATGCTGGGCAAAGACAAGCTCTGCTGCCTGGTGATACAGGGGTGTAGTGAAGTCCTCTGCATCAATATATCCCTCTATAGTATCAAACATAGAAGGATAAGAGGTCAGCCAGGTAAGCATCAGTTTCTGAGCGGTTTTCCCTGCGTCTTCCCGGTCTTCCTTCTTTTTGGAACGTATCTCTGTTCTTGGTTTGATTGTCTGAGCCGTCCCGGCAAGTGCCATATGGTTCACCATTTTCCGCAGATCTTCAAACTGAATCTGATACAGTCTGGAAATACTTTCCATATAGTTATTCCGCTCCAGTTCCTCCGGGAATTCCAGAAGCTTTCTGGCAATCTCTCTGTAAAACTGTGTTTTCCCTTCCGGATCTGACAGGTTAAACTGCTTTTCCATCACTTTCACCTCAAAGAGGAAGTAATTCATTGCCTCCTCCAGTCTCTTTTCAAAGGCTTCCTTCCCCTGTGCCTTAATGAACTCATCCGGATCCTTATACGGCGACAGATTGACCACCCTTGGGGTAATGCCCGCTGCTTTCAGGATAGGAATTCCACGAAGGGCAGCTCTCTGCCCTGCCTCATCACTGTCATAAGTAAGGAGCACTTCTTTTGTATATCTGCTCATCAGGCTTGCATGTCCGGAAGTCAGCGCCGTTCCCAGAGATGCCACCGCGTTGGTAAATCCCGCCTGGTGCATGGAGATGACATCCATGTACCCTTCACAGATAATGAGATAAGGCTTTCTGGAAGTGCGCGCCGCATTCAGTCCGTACAGATTTCTGCTTTTGTCAAAGATCTTCGTTTCCGGGGAATTCAGGTATTTGGGCTTTGCGTCTCCCATGACTCTTCCTCCGAATCCGATAACACGGTTATTTACATCCATGATGGGAAACATAACGCGGTTCCAGAACTTGTCCTGCATTCCCCGCCTTTCATCTATATTAAAAAGTCCTGACTCTTTCAGCAGGGAGTCGGAATACCCCTTGCCCTTCAGATAACGATACAGTCCTCCGGAAAACTTGGGCGAATATCCCAGACCGAATTTTTTCATGGTCTCCTCTGACAGTTCCCTTCCTGTCAGATATTCCATTGCCTGGCGTCCGCCTTCCTGGCGGAGCTGATAGTAATAAAAGGCTGCGGCTTTTTTCTGTACCTCCAGCAGCTGGGTCCTTAAATCCGCGGCAGCTCTGGCTTCTTTGGAATACTCTGCTTCCGGCAGCTTGACTCCTGCCCGGTCTGCCAGATATTTTACTGCCTCCACAAAGGTAAAATTCTCATATTCCATAAGAAAGGTAAAAACATTCCCCCCGGCTCCGCAGCCGAAACAATAATACATCTGTTTTCCGGGACTGACAGAAAAGGACGGTGATTTTTCATTATGGAAAGGGCACAGTCCAAAATAAGAGCTGCCCTTTCTCTGCAATTTTACATATCCTGAAATCACGTCCACAATGTCATTTCTTGACCGGACTTCTTCTATAATCTCATCGGAATAATACATGCTGCATCCTCTTTTCTCCTGTCATCTGACACTCCACCCCTTCGGTATGAAAAGGTTTCTGAACGTTTCCAGGGAATACTGGTCTGTCATGCCGGAAATATAATCACATACCACTCTCTCCTTGGGCTCATCTGCATGGAGCAGTCTTCGGTATTCCTCTGACATTTTTTCCGGGTGTCTGCTGTAATATGTATAGAGTTCTTCTACCACATGTTCTGCCTTTTCTTCTTCTTTTTTTGCAGCAGGGTTTAAGTACACATCCTGAAACATCAGGGCTCTTAAGTCTACCATGCCCCTCTCGATCTCCGGTGACATGGCAATCCTGTCCTTTCCCGCACTGTTCTCCACCAGATCATGAACAAAAGTATTCAGCCTTTCTCGCGTGGTATATCCAAGCAGCATGCGCAGAGTAATAGGAATATCGTCTTCTGAAAGGAGTCCCGCCCTGCAGGCATCATCCATATCGTGATGAATATAGGAAATCTTGTCACAGTAGCGCACTACTTGTCCCTCCAGGGTAGCCGGAGAACCGCTGGTTCTGTGATTTAAAATTCCGTCTCTGGTCTCCCAGGTCAGGTTCAGTCCCTGTCCGTTTTTTTCCAGCTTTTCCACCACACGCACACTCTGCTTATAATGCGCAAAACCCAGAGGGCATACGCGGTCAAGTGCCCGCTCCCCGGCATGTCCGAAAGGCGTATGCCCAAGATCGTGCCCAAGAGCGATCGCCTCAACCAGATCCTCATTTAAGGACAGTGCCTTTGCCACGGTTCTGGCCGTCTGGGATACCTCCAGGGTATGGGTAAGTCGGTTCCGGTAGTGGTCACCCTGGGGCGAAAGAAATACCTGAGTCTTATCCTTCATACGGCGAAATGCCTTGCAGTGGAGGATTCTGTCCCGGTCTCTCTGGTATACGGTTCTGATATCGCACTCCGTCTCCCGCCTGTCCCTTCCCCTGGACCGGGCACTGAGCGAGGCATAGGGACTTAAAAGTTTTTTTTCTCTTTCTTCCATCTGTTCCCTGATATTCATATCCAGTCACCTCCCTGGTACATGGTCTCAATTATAGTATTACGGATTTTTCATCTATTTCCTTTTTTAGTCAAAAAGTTTTCCTTTAAAATTCTCATGCTGCCGCACAGCTGTCGGCAGCATGGTTTTTTATTCCTGATAAGCCTTTCTTAAAAAATCGATTTCTTCGGCATACCCAGGCAGCTCATTGGGTGTTTCCAGATAAAAGGGCAGATCACGAAGTGCCGGATGATTTATGATGCGTATCATCGCCTCAGATCCGATCTTCCCTTCCCCGATCCGGGCATGACGGTCCTTATGACTGCCAAAGCCAAACATGCTGTCATTTAAATGTACCGCTTTCAGTCTGGACAGCCCGATAACTCTGTCAAATTGCGTAAGAACACCGTCCAGATCATTCACAATATCGTACCCTCCGTCATATACATGGCAGGTATCCAGGCAGACACCCATTTTATCTGAAAGCTGTACCCTGTCCAGAATCTCACGGAGTTCTTCAAAATTCCTGCCCACTTCACTGCCTTTTCCTGCCATAGTCTCCAGAAGCACCGTGGTCGTCTGCTCCCTGGTAAGGATCTCATTGAGCATCCCGGAAATATAGGAAATGCCTGTTTCAACTCCCTGGTTTACATGGCTGCCCGGATGAAAATTATAGCAGTTTCCGGGAGTGAACTCCATACGCGCCAGATCATCTTTCATAGTATTATATGCAAACTCCCTTACTTTCTCATCTGCAGAGCAGGCATTTAAAGTATAGGGTGCATGGGCGAGAATTCTGTTGATTCCCTGTTTTTTGGCCCGTTCCCTGAATTTTTCTATATCCCTCGGATTCATTTCTTTTGCCGTTCCACCTCTGGGATTTCTTGTAAAAAACTGAAAAGTATTTGCGCAGATTTTCTCGGCATCTTTTGCCATTGCCTCATAACCTTTCGCCGATGAAAGGTGGCACCCGATCTCAAGCATAATGCTCCTCCTGTATTTCTTTCGGTACTGACGCAGCGCTGTGCCGTACAGGTCAGTTCCGGTCTGTTCTTTATTTTCTGTTTGCGTAATTTCTCAGGGCTTGCAGTTTCCGCAGGGTTCATATCCCTCTTCCTGCAGCTGCGCTTTGGTTCCTGTATAAATTTTTTTGTTTTCTTCCTTCATATTCTGTACAGAAGAACAGGAAGGTTTATGGAATTTCTGTGTATTGGTATTGAGGATATAAGTCTCCCGGCTGTTTTCTTCCCGGGAAAAATCCACTGCCCACTCTCCCTCCGGAAAGCTTTCTCCTGTAGCATAGTCGATTTCAATTCCCGGCTGGATATTATAGACATATACATTAAAGGAAATGCCCTCTCCCTGGTCTTCTACAGATTCCGCCTCCATCTGTACGCCGGAAGCCACCAGATCATCTCCATCATATACGGGAGTTACACGGTATAGTACATGATTGCCTGTATCTTCCACATAATCTGCCACCTGATTTTCAAAAGGAAGCATTCCCTCTGTATTCATATACCGGGTTCCTGTGATCAGATTCTTTTCATTGGCATTTTCCCCTGTCAGCTGATAGCCGATAAGATGGCAGCGGTTATACAGATATCCGCCGTCAACATTGTCATATTTTTTATTTACCCAGCCCGAAGGCTTTACTTCGGAGATGCTCTCCCGTTCTTCCGTGGGCATCAGTTCCTGTCCGATGTTTGCTTCTGCTGTTCCGCACCGATTGAGACTGTCCAGCTCACTGTAGGATTCAAACGTTTCTTCACTGAATTCTTCTTTGGTAAAATCCGGCTGATTGTTCTCCAGAACCACATAGGGTTCCCCATTGTATGCAGGTATCTTCTCCAGGGAAATCTCCCCGGTATCTTCTGCCTGTGTAGCATTCTGCCGTACCGCTTCTCCCTGCCCGCAGCCGGCAAGCAGAAGTAAAGCCAGGCTGCCAGCCAACAGCAGTCTTTTCTCTTTTTTCTTCCGGTTTTTTTTCAATTTTCTGTCTCTCCTTTTATGCATGCCATTTTTTCTGTCAGCTGTATTCTCTTCTTTCTGTTCTTCTCTGTTTCATCCGGCTTCTGGAATCCGTATCCCTTCTGCAGGGATACATTTTCCATCCAGGGACTGGAAAACTCAAAATCAGTGTCTCCAAACATTGCCCTCCCACAAGTCTGTGTGGAGCAGATGAGGTGTCCTGATTTCATCCAGCAAATCCCTGTTTTGAGAAAATACACTTCTGATATCCGCTTCCTCTTCCCGGCTAAGCCCTCCTGCCCTTCTCATTTTTTTCAGAAATATCCTCTGCCTCAAAAATCAGCGCATCACTCCATTTTTTAAAAGATTTACCTCCCTGAATCCTTGAAACAAAACCAAAATTTTCTCCTGTCACCTGATGGAGCCTGTAAAGCTTTTCCCCCAGCTGATAATACAGTTTGTCTTTTTTCTCGTCCTCTATCTCTGCATTTGACATGACAACAGACGGAATATATTCCACAATCATAAAATCACGGTCCAGGATTTTCTTTGAAGTATCGCATACCAGAACCCTTGAACACGGAATATCTATTTCTCTGCACACAGAATACACATATTCTTCTGCCTTCATCAGATTTTCTTCAAATCCCATGATCCGGTGGCGGTTTACCGGTCCCAGACGCAGGACTGCTTCTTTCCCGCTTTTTATACTGCAAAAAACCGAACACATCAGACAACGTGTTCGGTTCTATTCATTGATAAGTGCGGGAGATGGGACTTGAACCCACACGTCTATACAGACACAAGATCCTTAGTCTTGCCTGTCTGCCAATTCCAGCACTCCCGCTGATCACTTATCTTTCGTTTTCCCCAAAGACAAGTGATAGTATATCAAATATTTTTTTAGGCGTCAATAGTTTTTTTACAATTTTTTGAATTTTCTCTGAATTGTTTCTTCCCCTGCCTGCAAATGCTTCCGCACTTGTTCGGTATCTCCCAGAATCTCCTGAAAACAATTCCACTCATCTACAATTCCACGTCCATGGGGAACCAGATAAGCACCCGCATCGCTTCCCAGTGCCAGCTGTACACCTGTCTTATACCCTCTGCGTATATTTCTCTTTCCTGTTTCCCAGATTTTTTCCAGCACCTGATCCGAATATCTGCCGCAGCCAATCATGTTTTTTACTACAGTGATTGTGGGTACCCAGACTGTTCCACTCTCAGCCAGTGCCTGAAGCGCCTCCTCGTCCATATAATTTCCATGCTCAATGCTGTCTGCCCCGGCAAGAACTGCATCCAGCACCGCCCCTGCCCCATTGGTATGCGCCATAACAGCAAATCCTTCTTCATGGGCAATATGCACCATTTCCTTTACCTCTTCTCTGGAAAGAGGCGTCCCTGTCACAGATCCATCTGTATCGAAGTCCATGATCCCGGTGGTCATGATCTTAATGAAATCTCCGCCCTTTTTCTTTACTTCCGACACCAGAGCGGCATATTCCTTTAAATTATCAAAACCTTTGCCCACAATGGATCCGTAATGTCCGTTCTTATGTATGGCAAAAATCGGACTTCTGTAGTCGATCCCATATTCCGGCGCGATCCTGCGTGCTGTTTCCGATACATGAAGAGCATCGCCGCCGTCCCGGATAAACGCCACATTTCTCGTTTTATACGCTTCCAGACACTCCCGGATTTTCTTCTCATCCGGTTCTTTTTCATGATTCCTTACTGCCTCCTTATAATTGACAGCATTCATAAAAATATGGGCATGATTTTCTCCAAACATCTCTGACACTTCTTTCCCTTAATTTTTTACATAGATTTCATAAGCACCTGCAGGAAATACTTTTTTGCCTGTTTCCTCCAGCTGGCGGCATCTTCTGCCGTTTACAGTCACTTTCTTTCCTGTAAATGGTAACACAAACCTTGATTTTGCGTCAAAGGGTATTCGGATACTAAACAGGATCCCGTCTTTCTCCCAGTTCCAACTGCTCTCATAGGTGCCTGAAGCAGATTCATACATACACTGAGCAAATTTAATTCTCTTATCCGGCATAGGAGCAAGCACAGCTCTCTTAAATCCGGCATCCGTTTCAGCAGGATGAATACCGCACATATACCGGTAAAGCCACTCTGCAATCACGCCGTAAGCATAATGATTGAGACTATTCATTCCCGTATCGCTGATACTGCCGTCGGGGAGAATGGAGTTCCACCTTTCCCACACAGTAGTTGCACCCATATTCACCTCATACAGCCAGCCGGGATATTCTTCCTGGAGAAGCAGATCATAAGCTTCTTGGTTCATACCGCAGGCAGAAAGCACCGGACACAAATAACAAGTACCCACAAATCCTGTAGTCAGATGATTTCCCTGTTCACGGATATTATTTCTCAGTTCTTCTTTGATCCTCTGCCTGGAATTCCTGGGAGCAAGTTTAAAGTATAAGGCAAGGACCATGGCAGTCTGAGTATGCACAGACTGCCTTCCCTGCTGATCAAAATACTCATTTTGAAAGGCTTTCCGAATCTTTTCTGACAGATTCCTGTAGGTTTCTGCGTCCTCTCTCACTCCCAGCACCAGTGCTGCCTTGGCTGTAATCCTGACAGACCAGTAATAAAATGCCGTTGCCACATAAGTATTATCCGTTCCCCCGAAACAGCTTTTTTTATCCGGATTGTCCAGAGCAAGCCAGTCTCCGAAATGAAATCCCGCTTTCCAGAGATGACTGTCCCCGCACTCTGTCTTATCAATACGGCGGATATACTCTACCCAGTCCCGCATCAGCGGATACTGCTCTGCCAGAAGGTTCTCATCTCCATAGAAGCAGTAGAGAGTCCATGGAAGAATAACCGCCGCATCTCCCCACGCACAAGAACCAAAAGTAGGCCATTCCCCTTTTTTTACGCTGATATCTTCTCCGCCGTTTTTCTTTCTCTGAACCTGGGCAAGAACATCCGGAACCACATGAGGAACACCTCCCTCATAATATCTCTGTGCCAGTCTCATATCATAGAGATATTTTCTGTAAAAAGCAGGTGTCTCCATATGGAAGGAAGCTGCTGCACAAAATGCCTGGGCATCACCTGTCCATCCAAGCCGCTCGTCTCTCTGGGGGCAGTCCGTGGGTACATCCAGGAAATTTCCCCTCTGTCCCCATACTGTATTCTTAAACAGACGATTTACTTTTTCATTGGAAGTATAGACAGACCCACATCTTTTAAGTTCGGAGTGCAGCACACACGCAGTAAAATTTTCCGGATCTGTCTGCCTCATCCCAGTTACTTTTACATAACGAAATCCATAGAAAGTAAAGTGAGGTCTCACCCGGTGTTCTTTGCCATCAGAAATATAAACCATCTCTGCCTTTGCAGTTCTCAAATTATCCCTATAGAAATTTCCATTCTGCAGAACTTCCCCGTATTGAAGCCTTATTCTTGTCCCTGCTTTCTCCTTACATTGAAACTCTACCCACCCTGTCATATTTTGTCCGAAGTCCAGCACTTCTTCTCCTGCAGGCGTGCGGATCAGTCTCACAGGTTTTTTCCGTTCCGTAATAACAAGGGGAGGGCTTAACCTGTCTCTGATCTCTCCCCTGGGTCGTTCCGCCACTGATACACGACATCCCAGAACAGTCCCCGGCAGAGAAAATCCTTCCGTCCTTTTTTCCGCATCATAGACTTCCCCGTCATAAATGCTGCTTTCCAGCACAGGAGAAGGCGTACATTCCCAGGTCTCGTCAGAAACAATCAGTATTTCTTTTCCTTCTTCTGTCTCCATGCGGATCTCTCCCAGAAACTGAAATAGGTTTCCATACAATTCCTGCATATTTGGTTCATAGCTGAACCTCCCTTTATACCATCCGTTTCCCAGCATGACACCCAGAGCATTTTCCTTTCCCCTCTCAAGAAGAGGGGTAATATCATAGGTCACATACTGGATCCATTGGTGATAATCCGTATAGAAAGGCGCCAAATACTCATCAGAAACTTTGTTTCCGTTTATATACAGCTCAAACAGTCCAAGTCCGCAGGCATAGATTCTGGCAGAATCCAAATTTTCAGGAACCTGAAAATTTTTCTGCATCAGCGGATGAACAGAAGGATCTTCCAGTGAAAAAGGCGCCGTAATCCATTTTCCCTTCCAGACTTCTTCCATCTTTCCTGTTTCAAACCAGGAAACCGGACTTTTGATCCTCTCTCCCTTTTCTGTTTTTACCTGTACCTGCCAGAAGTATCTGGTCCTTGGGCTTAACTGCACATTGGGGCAAAATCCTGTACTTTTAATCTCTTTTTGCCACTCGCTGTCATAGACCTCTTTTTGCATATATTTATCCAGGGCAATCTTCATGCGCACACCAGCCTGAAATTTTCCTCTGCATCCTCTTGTGATCCAGGAAAACACAGGATATTCACATTCATAACCTATGGGGGTACTGATGTGATTGACCTTCAGATCTGTAATCTTCATCCCGAATTCCCTCTATTCTTCTTTGGCCCATCCATAAGCACATTTAACTGCTTTTTTCCAGCCTTTTGATTTTCTGTTTCTTTCTTCCTCAGAGATCGCCGGCAAAAATACATGATCGATATCCCAGTTTTTCTCTATCTCTTCTTTTCCTTTCCAGTATCCCACTGCCAGTCCTGCCAGATATGCCGCGCCCATAGCTGTAGTCTCTACACATACAGGACGTTTTACCGGAACCTGGATCATGTCTGCCTGTGTCTGCATGATAAAGCTGTTGGCACTTGCACCGCCGTCCACCTTCAGACAATTCAGCTGCATGCCGGAATCTGCTTCCATTGCCTCTATGACATCATGCACCTGATAAGCCACCGATTCCAGAGCTGCACGGATAATATGGCATTTATTCACTCCTCTGGTAAGCCCTACAATGGTTCCCCTTGCATACTGATCCCAGTAGGGTGCTCCCAGACCCGTAAATGCGGGGACCACATAACAGCCATTCGTATCTTTCACCTTGCGCGCCATGTATTCAGAATCTTCCGCAGAGTCAATAATCCTCAGCTCATCTCTCAGCCACTGAACTACTGCCCCTGCCACAAATACAGATCCCTCTAAGGCATAATTCACCTTTCCATCCAGCCCCCAGGCAATAGTGGTAACCAGTCCGTTATCGGAAAATACCGGTTTTTCCCCTGTATTCATAAGAAGGAAACATCCTGTTCCGTAGGTATTCTTTGCATCTCCTTCTGAAAAACATGTCTGCCCGAACAGCGCAGACTGCTGATCCCCCGCTGCGCCTGCAATAGGAATTTCTCCTCCAAAAAAGCTTTTATCCGCCATACCGTAGATATAACTGGAAGGTTTTACATCCGGAAGCATGGAAACCGGGATTCCCAGTAATTCCAGAATCTCTTCATCCCATTTCAGTTCTGTAATATTATATAACAAAGTTCTGGAAGCATTGGAGTAATCTGTCACATGAACAGCTCCCTTTGTCAGTTTCCAGATCAGCCAGGTTTCCACAGTCCCGAAAAGAAGCTCTTCTCGTTCCGCTCGTTCTCTTGCTCCTTTTACATGATCCAAAATCCATTTTACCTTTGTACCGGAAAAATAAGCATCAATGATCAACCCTGTCTTTTTTCGAAAAAAATCGGTCAATCCTTTTTCCTTCAGGGAATCACAGTATTCAGATGTCCTCCTGCACTGCCATACAATGGCATGATAGATGGGTTCTCCTGTGTTTTTATCCCATACAATGGCTGTCTCTCTCTGGTTGGTTATACCGATCGCAGCGATATCTCCAGCCTCCGCCCCGGCTTTCTGCATGGCTTCTACTGCCACCCCCAGCTGATTGGACCAGATTTCATTGGCATCATGTTCTACCCAGCCTGGTTTCGGAAAATACTGAGTAAATTCCTTTTGTGCAAAACTGATGATCTGTCCCTTTTCATCGAACAGGATACACCGGTTGCTGGTAGTTCCTGCATCTAATGCCATAACATATTTTCCCATAATAAAACCCTCCGTTATTTCTGTTTTCTCCGGGGAACAGAGACTTCCTACAAAGTTTAACCGCTGTTTTCATAAAAAAGGCTGCCATGAAAGAAGGGGAATTCCTCCTTACCTGACAGCCTTTCTCCTGCGCTCTGTTCTGCCACGCTATATATTCTAATTTTATCTCCAACCCTGAGAATTTTCAAGGTAAAAAAGTTACTTTTTTCAGCTTTTTGCATATCTTAAATCAATGAAATCTTTTGAGGTCCTATATGAATGTATTTCCTCTGAAAGCTGCCCAGAATAACGGCAGTGATACCGGTGAACTTCAAGTGAATGTGCGCACTTCCGCCAGAAACCGTCCTATCGAAAATGCACTGGTCACCGTCTCCTATTCCGGAGATCCCAATTCTATTATCGAGGAGGCACGAACAGATTCCAGCGGACAGATTCCTCTGCTCACTCTTCCCACACCTCCTTTAGAGTACAGCATGAATCCCTCTGAATATCAACCCTACGCAGAATACACTTTCCATATTTCTGCTGAAGGGTTTGAAAATCTGGACATCTCCGGCTCAGAGCTGCTCCCTGGAGAAACCTCAGTACAGAATGCTTTTCTTCATCCGTTAAATCCTCAGGAAAATTTTGAAAACATTGTGATTCCTGCCCATACTCTCTTTGGCGAATATCCAGAAAAAATTCCGGAAGATGAGATCAAACCCATGGATACTTCCGGCGAGATTGTCTTAAGCCGGGTGGTCATTCCAGAATACGTCATTGTCCATGACGGCACCCCGTCTGACAGTACCGCAAAAGATTATTATGTGCGCTACCGGGATTACATTAAAAACGTAGCCTGCAGCGAAATTTATGCCACCTGGCCAAAGAACACCATCCGTGCCAATGTTCTTGCTATCATGTCTTTTACTCTGAACCGTGTCTATACGGAATGGTACCGGAACAAAGGCTATGATTTTACCATCACTTCGTCCACAGCCTTTGATCACAAATGGATCCACGGCAGAAATTTCTTTGACAGTATCGATAAAGTAGTAGACGAAGTCTTCGACAACTACTTATCAAGACCGGGAGTCAGACAGCCTATCCTGACTCAGTACTGTGACGGGGAACGGGTGCAGTGTCCGGGGTGGATGACCCAGTGGGGTTCAAAATATCTTGGCGACCAGGGCTATTCCACCATTGAGATCCTCCGCAACTTCTACGGAAACGACATGTATATCAACACGGCAGAAGAAATCTCCGGCATCCCCGCCTCCTGGCCTGGATACCCTCTGGATATAGGGTCTTCCGGAAGCAAAGTGAGCCAGATGCAGGAGCAGCTTAATACCATAGCGGAAGCCTACCCTGCCCTTCCCACAGTGACCGTAGACGGTATCTTCGGAGAAGGAACCCAAAATGCAGTCCGGGAATTCCAGCGGATTTTTGGTCTTCCAGCCACCGGAATAGTGGATTACCCTACCTGGTATGAAATTCAGGAAATCTATGTAGGTGTTTCCAGAATTGCGGAACTAAGTTAAATTCTCAAGACGACAGACGATCTTCTTATCCTGATAACCGCCAGTTCTCCCCAGCATAACTTTTCCTGAAATTTGACACATAAAAAGGCATGGGTCCTGTTTTCACAGTTAAACCCATGCCTTACATCTGCACCAGGCAGCCGGCTGTTTCTCTGGTATCAGCAAACGGCTCCGGCAGCATCTCTTTCTACAGCCGCATTACATCATTAAACATAACAAATACCATCAGCATCATCAGAAGAACAAAGCCCGCAAAATGTATCATACCTTCCACATTGGGATTAACTCTCCTTCTGGTAATTGCTTCAATAACAAGAAAAACTAATCGACCGCCGTCCAGCGCGGGAATCGGAAGCAGATTCATTACCCCCAGATTGGCAGACAAAAGAATCGCCCAGTAAAGCATCTGCATAACTACCATCAGTGTGCCTTCTGTCTTTGCCTCTTCATAAGAGTCCCCGATCACGTCAATGATTCCCACAGGACCGGACAAATCCTGCACTGTAAACTGCCCTTTGATAAGCATTACAAGGCTTTCAATGGTGCTGGAGATCCAATAGCGCACCTCTACAGCACTATATTTCAGGATACCGATAAAATCGGTCTTCTCTCTGTATACATTACATAGAAAGCCCGTGTCTACCTGTTTTGTCATCTGTGGTGTCACGGCAATAGTCTGAACTTTTCCATTTCTCTCTATGTCTAAAGTCACCTGCGATCCGTCCAGAGGGTGCTCCTCCATATATGTCTGCAGTTCATCGGCTGTATTGATCTGTGTACCGTTGATTCCCCGGATCACATCACCTGCCAGTACTCCTGCATCCATAACAGCTCCGTCAATGCTTACCGATACAATCTCCGCTTCTCCGTTGTCTCCTGGCGCATAACTATATCCCAGCATGTATTTCTCCGTGCTGTTTGCCTCAAAAGAAATTTCATGCTTTTCTCCGTCTCTTTCATAAATCAGAGTAATGTCCTCATCTTTAACGCCATGAAGAGTTGTATACAATTCATAATCCCTTCCGATGGAAATATGCTTTCCCTGAAATTCAGTGATAATATCTCCTTCCTGAAGTCCTGCCTCAGCAGCCGGTGAATTTTCTTCCACCCAAAGGATCTCTGCCGGGTCATATCCCACTACACTTGTAATAATCATGGCAAAAAGAAAAGCAAGAATAAAATTGAACACCGGTCCAGCTGCAACTACAGAAATACGCGCCCAGACAGAGGCTTTATTAAAAGAACCCTCGCTGGCATCATCATCATCCTCTCCCACCATCATACAAGAACCGCCGATAGGAAACAGTTTCAGGGAGTATCTGGTTTCTCCTCTCTGAACAGACCACAGCCTTGGTCCCATACCCAGAGAGAACTCTGTGACCGCTATCCCGTTTTTCTTTGCCAGAAGAAAGTGTCCCAGTTCATGGAAAATAACAATTACAGAGAACACCAGAATCGCAATAATAATTTTCAAAATCTACCACCTGCTTTCAATCCTATTGTATACCTCCTGTTCAATCTGTAAAATATCCTCTGCAGCAGGATCTGCAATAACTTCATGTTCTCCCATGGCCTCCTCAATGATTCTGTATATATCCAGAAAACCTATTTTTCTCTGCAGAAACAGTGCTACCGCCTTCTCATTTGCCGCATTAAAGACTGTAGGCATGGAACCGCCTGCTCTCGAAGCATCCATGGCAAGAGGAAGCCCCTTAAAAGTTTCCATATCCGGCTCTTCAAAAGTAATAGAACCCAGCTTAGCAAAATCCAGACGTTCCCCGCCCAGAAATTTTCTCTCACCCCCATACAGAGCGTACTGGATAGGCAGACGCATATCCGGCGTGCCCAGCTGGGCAATAATACTGCCGTCTGTAAATTCTACCATAGAGTGAATCACACTCTGGGGCTGCACCACCACCTGAATCCTGTCCAGGTCCACACCGAAGAGCCATTTCGCCTCCATTACTTCCAGCCCTTTGTTCACCAGGGTGGCTGAATCAATGGTAATCTTTTGTCCCATTGCCCAGTTAGGATGTTTCAGGGCATCCTCCACCCGGATGTTCTGCAGGTCCTCTGTTTTCTTTCCTCTGAAAGGACCGCCGGATGCGGTAATGAGAAGTTTGCTGACAGTATCAGGGTTTTCTCCGTTTAGGGACTGGAAAATAGCACTGTGCTCGCTGTCTACAGGAAGAATCCGCACACCATACTCTTTTGCCAGAGGCATAATAATATGTCCTGCTGTCACCAGCGTTTCCTTATTGGCAAGAGCAATATCCTTGCCTGCCTTGATTCCCTCTATCGTGGGGCGGATACCGATCATGCCCACAATGGCTGTAACCAGAATGTCTGACTCTTCCATAGCTGCCAGCTCCAGAAGCCCTTCCATGCCTCCTGTCACACGGCACTTTGTATCCTTTACCCGTTCCTTTAATTCCTTTGCTTTTTCTTCGTCTCCAACTGCGGCGAGACGTGGTTGAAAGATACGGATCTGTTCTTCCAGCATTTTGATATTACTTCCCGCTGCCAGACCTACCACCTGCAGATCCTGATTTTTGCTTACAATGTCCAGAGTCTGAGTTCCGATAGATCCTGTGGAGCCTAAAACTGCTATTTTTTTCATCTTTACTATCCTCCGTTTCCGGAAATATCACAAAAGCACACTTGCCAGAAAATAGATAAACGGTGATGTGAAGATCACACTGTCAAACCGGTCAAGAATACCGCCGTGCCCCGGAATCAGTTTTCCGTAATCTTTAATTCCTTTATTTCTTTTGATGGCTGAAGCTGCCAAATCTCCCACCATGGAAATCAGAGCTCCGACAGCACAAATAAGTGCATAAACCAAAGGTGTATGCCCCTGTGCCGGATTCACTCCTGCAATGATCAGAGCATATACCGCTCCCAAAAGGGATGCTCCCAGTACACCGCCCACAGCACCTTCCACAGACTTTTTCGGGCTCAAAACGGGAGCCATCTTGTGTTTTCCTATGAGCCGTCCCACGCAGTATGCACAAGTATCACTTCCCCAGGAACTCAGGAAAATCAGTCCCACTAGCCATGCGCCGCCTTCCAGATTTCTGGTTTTATAAATGTAAGAGAGCATCACTGCCACATAAAGCACACCGAACATGGCTGCCATCACCTGCTCTGCCCTGTACTTTGGATAAGTAAATACATAAACTGCCATGATCAGCACCAGGGTAAACAGAAGAATCATCATAGAAATCTCTGCTCCCTTCTCAAAAAAGAGGGCAGTATAATAAGCCATCGTCCCAAGAATCCCCGCCGTTTCCAGCAGACCATACTCTTTCTGGTGTACGTCCATGGCCCGGTAAAGCTCCTCCATTCCAATAAGAGAAATACAGAGAAGAACAGCAAAAAGCAGCGGACCTCCCGCAGCAATAGCAGCTACGGCAACGATCACAAGAACGATCCCGCTTAATAGTCTTGTTTTAAACATGGCTCTCCTCCTTTACCCCGCCATATCTGCGATCTCTCTGATTATATTTTTCAATAGCTTTTACAAAGTTCTCCTTGTCAAAATCCGGCCATTCCACGTCAGTAAAATAAAATTCTGTATAAGCAAGCTGCCACATAAGAAAATTGGAGAGTCTCTCTTCCCCGCTGGTTCGGATCAGCAGGTCCGGATCCGGCAGTCCTCTGGTATCCAGATAACCGGAAATAGTGTCTTCTGTAATGCCTTCCGGTTCTAATTCGCCTCTCTTTACATCTTCGGCAAGAGCTGTTACTGCCCTGCGGATTTCATCTCTGCTGCCATAATTTAATGCAATCTGAAAATGAAGTTCATCAAACTGCCTGGAATATTCCTCCAGCTCTTTGATCTTCTGCTGCAGATCCTCATCAAAAGCAGTGGGGTCTCCGATAACACGGACCCTCATCTTGTTCTCCGCCGAGATCTTCAGGCATTTTTTCATATAATTACGGAAAAGTTTCATCAGACCGTCTACCTCTTCTTTTGAGCGTTTCCAGTTTTCCGTGGAAAATGCATAGACCGTCAGATATTTTACACCCAGATCTTTTGCAACACCGCAGATTTTCTCCAGATTATCACATCCTTTGATGTGACCGTAAGTCCGCGGCATTCCTTTTTTCTTCGCCCATCTCCCGTTTCCGTCCAGAATAATGGCTACATGGTTTGGAATTACCATAGTTTTGTCCTCCTGCGCATTCCTCTCCTGACAGGTTAAAAGAGGCACAATACCTTTTTCTTGTATGTGTGCCCCTTCCCCTTCTATACCTGTTCTATTATACTGTCAGAATTTCTTTTGATTTTTCTTCTACAGCTTTATCAATCTCTTTGACAAATTTATCTGTAGATTTCTGGATCTTATCCTCCAGCTCTTTGATCTCGTCTTCCGAAACGTCCTGTTTCGCCAGTTTCTTAAAGGCATCATTGGCATCTCTTCGGATATTGCGGACAGCTACTTTAGCAGCCTCTCCTTTCTTCTTAACATCCTTTACCAGTTCTTTTCTGCGTTCTTCTGTTAATTCCGGCAGGACCAGACGAATCACTTTTCCGTCTGTATTGGGATTTAATCCCAGATCTGACATCTGGATCGCCTTGTTGATTTCTTTAATCAGAGATGCCTCCCAGGGCTGGATCTGAATCATACGCGCTTCCGGCACGGTAATATTTGCTACCTGCTGAAGCGGTGTAGGTGTCCCGTAATATTCTACGGTCAGTTTATCCAGAATATGCGGATTTGCCCTTCCGGCACGAATCGTAACCAGTTCCTTTGTGAGATTGTCCAGAGTTTTTGTCATCTTGCTTTCATAGGATTGAATTCTCTCATCTGTTGCCATATTTTTATCCTCCTGAATTTATACAAGCACCTTTGTGCCTGTGAATTTACCATGGGCTGTATTTACAATACTGTTCTCTTCATTTAATCCAAATACCAGCATAGGCATTTTATTTTCCATACACATGATGGACGCAGTCATGTCCATAACGGCAAGCTTCTTATCAATCACTTCCTGGATGCTTACTTCATCATATTTTTTTGCATCAGGATTCAGCTTCGGATCGCTGTCATACACACCATCCACTGCTTTTGCCAGGAAAATGGTCTCAGCTTCGATTTCAACAGCGCGCAGCACCGTTGCAGTATCCGTTGAAAAATAAGGATGTCCGGTCCCTCCTGCCATAAATACAACCATACCTTTTTCAAAGTACTTATTTACACGGTCTTTGGAAAACAATTTTGTAAAAGAGCCGCACTCAAAAGGAGTCAGAACACTGGTCTTCATTCCTGCCGCACGGAAAATTTCTGAAACATAGATACAGTTCATCACAGTAGCCAGCATACCGATCTGATCTGCTTTCGTACGGTCAATGTTCTCACTGGTACGTCCTCTCCAGAAGTTTCCCCCTCCGATAACGATTCCTACCTGAATTCCCTCATCCACCAGAACCTTTACCTGCTGCGCCACCTCCATAACTGTAGCCTCATCAAAACCGGTCTTCTTTGGTCCTGCCAAAGCTTCGCCGCTTAATTTCAGCAATATTCTCTTCATTCTACCATAAGCTCCTTTATCTATTGATTATCCTGCCGCAAATCTGTCCTTTTACGGACATAGTTTCTTTTGCTGCTTTTGAGTACAGTATACCTAGAAAGCTGTACGATTTCAAGGAATTTTTCTGAAAAAAGCCAAAAAAGAGTCCCTGTGAATCGAAAAACACAGCACCGGGAATATCCCAATGCTGTGTTTGCAAACGAATATTTATGTACGTCATTTATAACGATTGAAATAAAGTCCAATATCCCTGCAGGAAAATATACAGGACTACAATAGGAAGTACAAATGTAAGGTACACCCTGATCTTTTTAGGGAATTTCAGACCCTCTCCTGTATTGGCCTCTTTGATAAAATTGTCCCATCCCCAGCCGTATCTCGTAACACAGAACAGCAGATAGACCAAAGAGCCCAGAGGAAGAATATTATTACTTACCAGGAAATCTTCAAAATCCATGATACTCTTTCCCAGAATAGTAAAACTGCTCCAAATGGTATTTCCAAAAATAGCAGGAAGGGATAAGAAAAAGATTGCAATCGCGTTTACAAGAACTGCTTTTTTCAATTTCCATCCCCACAGATCCTGGGCAAAAGAAATAATATTCTGGAACACTGCGATAATAGTTGTCACCGCTGCAAATGTCATAAACAGGAAAAACAGTGCTCCCCAAAGCCGTCCCAGCGGCATTTCATTAAATACATTTGGCAGTGTGACAAATACCAGTCCCGGTCCTTCTCCCGGATTAATATCAAAAGCAAAGCATGCCGGAAAAATGATAAGACCTGAAATCAGGGCCACACAGGTATCCAGGATCACAATATTGACAGCTTCTCCTGTAAGCCTGCGTTCCTTTCCTATATAACTTCCGAAAATCGCAAGA
The DNA here is from genome assembly GCA_944380235.1 of uncultured Blautia sp. Taxonomy (GTDB): domain Bacteria; phylum Bacillota; class Clostridia; order Lachnospirales; family Lachnospiraceae; genus Blautia. Next base: position 8,202 of record CALWHD010000104.1, on the reverse strand, counting down.
GCGCCAATGCCAAGGCTTAAGGTAAAAAAAGACTGCCCCATAGCCGCAAACACTACTTCTGATAGATTATAGGCGGTCAGTTTCTCAAAATCCGGCAAAAGATAAAATTTCAATCCTTCTGAAGCTCCCGGGAGCAGACAAGAATTCACAGCCAGTGCTACCATAAGCAGCAAGAGTATGACCATCATAAATTTAGAGACTTTCTCCACGCCGCTCTGGAGTCCTAAAGAGCATACAAGAAATCCCAAGATAACGATCACAGCCATCCAAAAAATCATGGTTGGCAGATCTGTGGAGATATCTGCAAATACAGCACTGACCCCTTCTGTATCCAGTCCTTCAAATTCGCCTGCAGCCATCTTAAAAAAATAAGCAAGCATCCAGCCGCCGATGGTAGTATAAAACATCATCAGAAGATAATTTCCTGCCATTCCGAAATAGCGGTAAATATGCCACTTGGTTCCTTTTTTCTCCAGCACATTAAAGGAGGTGGCAATACTTTTCTGGCTCGCCCTTCCTACAGAGAATTCCATGACCATAATAGGAAGCCCCAAAATAATCAGGAAAAACAGATAGATCAGGACAAATGCCGCTCCGCCGTATTTCCCCGTGATATAAGGAAAACGCCAGACATTCCCAAGCCCGATGGCACATCCTGCGGAAATCAGGATAAAACCCAGGCGTGAGGAAAATTTTTCTCTTTCCATAACTTATTACCTCTTCTTTTTCTTTTCTGTATCTCCGAAAAACAAGCAGAGAGTCTGCCTCCCGCAGACTCTTTGTTTAGGGAGACAACGTATGAATAATTATACCACTTTCCTTTTATAATCTCAACACTGAAAAACACTTGTCCGTCTGTTTTATTATATTTTGCATTATCTGCTTTCTATGCTCCCTACATTTTTGATCAACACAGAAATTGTCCCGTCGGAATTCGTGATAAACTCGATTCTGTCCTTATTGTTATATTCCTCCATGGGAATTTTCAGCTCAATTCCTGTGTCAGTCATCAAGTGCTGCTTGGTAAATTTTTTTGTAGTCGCAGGATTCTGAGGTTCCACTCTTGCTTCTTCCAGATGATATTTCTCCAGCTTTTCCTTTACCTCTTCCTTCATCTGCGGATGCTCTCTAAAAATCTTGTCTACCACCTGAGGAACCTCAAAGCCTCCCTGCCGGGTCAGTTCCTCGTTTAAAATACTTTTGGTCTCCATCTGCACTTCGAACTGCTCAGATTCATGAAAATACTTTTTCTGCACCTCTGCCACTGCTTTATTTACAATGGCCAGCTTGGTCTTGGAGGAAAGCGATCCTTTACATTTTAAAAACAATTTTGAAAAGTAATTCGTCTTGACGCCATTTACATCGTATTTTTTCTCTGCAACCCGCACATACTGAGGCGCATCCAGATCAATGAGTGCTGCCTCCGAAAGTTTCTGTGTCTCTCCTGGAAGGATTGCCTTCTGTTTGATAATATCATTGTTATTTCCCCAGGGATCCGCATTGGTCAGATGCGTGTAATATGTCTTGTAATTCATTTTTAGCAGTGCCAGATACCGGTGTCTTTCCACTGTATATTCCACAGCCAGCAGGTCTGCCGGAGGAATATCTATGTTTTGGTTCATAATGGTATAAAGTTCCTGGGCAATCTTTCTGGAAGCCTCCAGAAAATTTTCCGGCTTCCACTCCTCTACCAGAGAATACACCGGTGAATCCTCCTCAAAAGTACAGCTGCGCACCTCATCACTGGCATCGATCCTGAAAATATGTGTCTTTAAAAAATCTGAAAAATCAGAGCCGCAGTCGAGTACTCCATCGGAAAGCACCGGCATCCCCAGAGCAGAATCCAGAATATGTACTACTGCCTGCCCGATTCGGATCTCTTCTTTTGTTCCAAGCATCTCTTCTCTCCTTTTTCCGAAAATCTATAGTTCTTTTCCGTTCATCATCCCCTGGCAGGAAATGACAATCAACACGGAAACTGCAATGTTCATCAAAAATGTGACTGCTGACACCAACGCAGTCACAAGAACCAGGTCTCTCATGAAAATAAACAAAACCACTGCCGCTGCCCCGGAAGGAACTGCAGCAGCCACAATGATCACCATGCGGAGCAGATTCTCCACATAGGCATTTGTCCTGCTTCCCAGCAAACGGACTGACAGCACAGTACCTGATACGAATATCATCACATATCCCAGAACCATTACCAGCCAGCTGATGATCTCTGCCGCAGACATTCTGGTAAAGACCCCGGCAAACACAAGGGCTGCTGCCACTACAATGGAAATCTTAAAAAGAGTGGGCAGGATCACAGATACCAGCTTTTTCAGCGGGCTGTCCGGAATAAGGTAGATCTGATAGTTTTTTAAGTCACGCATCAAGTCGGAATCATTCAGAAGATTAAACATCCAAAAAATCATCATATAGCAAAACATATGAAAAGTATGTTCCGGCATAACCAGCATACTTATAACAAAATAAAACACTATGAGAAACACATCCTGTTTTCTCAAAAAGTTTCCTGTCTTTTTCATGAGCAGCATATTTTTGGAAAAAACAGCTCCGGCGCCTTCTCTGAAAACAGCTCTCACCTGTTTGACTTTTTTCGTTTCCACAGGCTGGACGCCCCGCTCTCTCACACTTTTTACGTATGCCGTGACCTCCTCTGCGTCAGCTGCCGCCTGCTCTGCTATATCCTGGTCAAACCGCAGAAAAGCCACTGCCGCCGCTGCATTAAATACTAGAAGGAGCAAAACGCCCAGAACTGCCCCGGCGCCGTTTCCCTCTATGAAGGAATTCATCGCCCATTTTGCCCATCCAAAGAAAGGAAGATAGTAGAAGTTCTCTCCCAGCGCAAAATTCAGAAATCCTTCCCGCAGCTGAAAGTCGGTATCCATACAGGATATCAGAAAAAGAACAGCTGCCGCCGCCAGAAATGACGCAGGTATAAGGTAAGACAAGATCCTATATTTTCTGTTCACCAGCCCCCACATATAAATATAGTCATTCAGAAGCAGAAAAAAACTCATCAGCAGCCAGTACACCAGAATCGAAAAAAAGAGAAACCGCAGCGGAAAATACGAATTTATGGAAAGCATGGCAGACATAAAAGTTCCCAAAAGCCCTAAAAGCAGTCCCTGAAGAACAGTCTGCATAAGTATATAGCCGTTAACCTGCCCTCTGCTGTAAGGTCCTGAGTACAGATAAAAAGCGTCTGTCTCATAAACAAGAGCTTTTCTCTTTGTCACCATAGTGCTCACAGTCAGAAGCGCAAGCATGCCGATTCCTGCCAGCAGTGCCGCATTGGTTCCCACCGCCATAGTTTCTGCCACATACTCTGACTTTGCCATAGCCACACACATGACCACCATACCGCCATAGAACAAAACAATAAAAATCATAAACAGTCCGGAAGTAATAGTGCGGAATTGATTGCGTATCATTCCCAGATTTTTTCTCACAAACAGATAAGCTAACGCTCTCATATTTTCTCCTCCTTCTTCTCACCCTTCGTGGTCTCGAAAAAGATTTCTTTCAGGCTCTCGTCTCCTTCCTCCCCTCTTCTCACCTGCCGCACAATCTTTCCCTGGTCCATGATATAAGCGCAGTCCCAGATTTCATTTACAATATCAATAATATGAGTGCTGATCAGAATGGAAATCCCCTCTTTTTTCATTTCCACAAACAGCTTCAGCACCGTCTCTATACTGGCCGGGTCCAGCCCCACCATAGGTTCATCTACCAGCAGAGCCTGGGGACGGATCAGCAGAGCGAGCATCATACTCAGCTTCTGCCTCATTCCTTTGCTCAGCTCCTTCGCCAGCTTGTTCCTGTGTGCTGTCAGCTCAAAGAGCTCCATATATTTTTCCTTTCTTTCCTTATAGTCTTTCAGCCGATACGCCCTCCCGATAAACTCTGCAGTCTCATCCACAGTAAGAAGGTCATAAAGCATGGGAACCTCCGGGATGTAGCCGAACCTCTGTTTTGCCTCTATGGATTTGTTTGGATATCCGCAGATTGTGATCTCCCCCTGATATTTCAAGAGATTGGCAATGCTTTTTATCGTAGTGGATTTTCCCGCTCCATTTGGTCCCAAAAGTACCGTAATTTCTCCCGGCATGGCGCAAAAAGAAATATTGTCTGCTGCCGGTTTTTCAACCAGATTATATCTCTTTGTCAGATTTCTTACCTCAATCATAGCTTTCTCCTTCTGTATAGATCTTTTATACAGTATAACAGGAAAGCGCATATGGGTAAAGATTTTTTCTTGTTCCCAAACCATGACTATGCTATACTGTTTTTAAAGGTTTTTGGGAAGATTTTTCCGAAAAGCAAAGGTTTATCAAAAAATATATGGAGGTTCTTTATGCCAAAGAGAAATGATATTCACAAAATTCTGATCATCGGTTCCGGTCCTATCATTATTGGTCAGGCATGTGAGTTTGACTACTCAGGAACACAGGCGTGCAAAGCCTTAAAAAGCCTTGGATATGAGATTGTTCTGGTAAACTCAAACCCTGCGACCATTATGACAGACCCCTCGACCGCAGATATTACCTACATTGAACCCCTCAATGTAGACCGTCTTACACAGATCATCGAAAAGGAGAGACCTGATGCATTGCTTCCAAACCTTGGCGGACAGTCCGGTCTCAATCTCTGCGAAGAACTATATCACGCAGGTATTCTGGAGAAATACGGCGTAGAAGTTATCGGCGTACAGGTAGACGCTATCAGCCGGGGCGAAGACCGTATTGAATTTAAACAGGCTATGGATAAGCTGGGGATCGAAATGGCGCGGAGTGCCCCTGCCTATTCTGTGGATGAAGCAGTGAAAATCGCATCTGAACTGGGGTATCCCTGTGTGCTGCGCCCTGCCTATACTATGGGCGGCACCGGCGGCGGGATTGTCTACAATGAAGAAGAGCTGAAAAAAGTTGCCGCAAGAGGTCTTGCCGCATCCCTGGTCCACCAGGTTCTGGTAGAAGAGTCTGTCATTGGCTGGGAAGAATTGGAAGTGGAAGTGGTAAGAGATGCAAAAGGAAAGAAAATTTCCATCTGTTTTATCGAAAATATCGATCCCATGGGTGTTCACACGGGAGATTCTTTCTGCTCCGCTCCCATGCTGACCATCTCTCAGGAAGTGCAGGACCGTCTGGAACAACAGGCACACGCCATTGTAGAGTCCATCGGCGTCATCGGAGGAACGAATGTACAGTTTGCTCATGATCCAAAGACAGACAGAATCATTATCATCGAGATCAATCCCAGAACCTCCCGTTCCTCAGCCCTGGCAAGCAAGGCTACCGGATTCCCCATTGCTTATGTGTCCGCCCTTTTGGCTGCCGGACTTACTCTGGATGAAATCCCCTACTGGAAAGAAGGCACTCTGGACCATTACAGACCCTCCGGTGATTACGTAGTGGTAAAATTTGCCCGCTGGGCATTTGAAAAGTTCAAAGGCTCACAGGACAAGCTGGGCACACAGATGAAAGCTGTTGGCGAAGTTATGTCCATCGGCAAAAATTATAAAGAAGCTCTGCAGAAAGCGATCCGTTCTCTGGAAAAAGGACGCTACGGTCTTGGCTTTGCCTCCAATTTCCATGAGCTTTCTCTGGATGAGTTGTATGTAAAGCTGGCAGAGCCTACCAGCGAAAGACAATTTCTCCTTTACGAGGCTATCCGAAAAGGTGCTCCTCTTTCCAAGCTCCATAAAATGACCCATATTAAGCTTTGGTTCCTGGAGCAAATGAAGGAACTGGTAGATCTGGAAGAACAGATTCTTGCCTACAAAGGAAAAGAACTTCCTGATGATCTTCTGCTTCAGGCAAAAAGAGACGGTTTCTCTGATAAATATCTTTCACAGCTTCTGGAAACTGACGAGTGGGAACTGTTTAAGCGCAGAGAAGCCCTGGGCATGAAAGAATGCTGGGACGCAGTGCCTGTAAGCGGGGTAAAGGAACCTGCAGCTTATTATTATTCTACCTACAATAGTGAAGACAGAGCTCCTGTTTCAGAGGGAAGAAAAGTCATGGTATTAGGCGGCGGTCCTAACCGTATCGGTCAGGGAATTGAGTTTGATTACTGCTGCGTACATGCTGCCTTCACTTTAAGAGAGCTTGGTTTTGAGACCATTATGGTAAACTGTAATCCTGAGACTGTTTCTACCGATTACGATACTTCTGATAAGCTGTATTTTGAACCTCTGACAGTAGAAGACGTTATGTCCATCTACAAGAAAGAAAAGCCTCTGGGCATCATTGTCCAGTTCGGCGGACAGACACCTCTTAATATTGCAGCAGAACTGGAAAGAAGAGGCGCTCATATCCTGGGAACCTCTCCCGCTGTCATCGATATGGCAGAAGACCGTGACCAGTTTAATGCTATGATGCATAAATTGGATATCCCCATGCCGGAATCCGGTATGGCAGTAAATGTGGAAGAAGCTCTGGAGATTGCCCACAGGATCGGTTATCCTATGATGGTCCGCCCGTCCTACGTACTGGGCGGAAGAGGCATGGAAGTGGTATATGATGACGCTATGCTGAAAGATTATATGGCAGCTGCCATCAATGTGACGCCGGAGCGCCCCATCCTCATGGATAAATTTCTTCAGAACGCTATGGAATGTGAGACCGATGCTATCTCTGACGGTTCTCATGCCTTTGTTCCTACTGTCATGCAGCACATTGAACAGGCGGGCATTCACTCCGGAGACTCTGCCTGCGTCATCCCTTCTGTGGAAATTTCCGAGGAGCACAAAGAGCAGATCCGGAAATATACCACAGCCATTGCCTGTGAGATGGGCGTTGTAGGCCTGATGAATATGCAGTATGCTATCTGCGAAGGAAAAGTCTACGTACTGGAGGCAAATCCAAGAGCCTCCCGTACTGTTCCCCTGGTTTCCAAGGTCTGCAACATCAATATGGCAAACATTGCCACCAAACTGATGACTTACGAACTCACCGGTGAACGGCCTGATGTAACTGCATTCACAGAAAAGGCTCATCCTTACTACGGTGTAAAGGAAGCAGTCTTCCCCTTCAATATGTTCCCGGAAGTAGATCCTCTGCTTGGTCCGGAAATGCGCTCTACAGGAGAAGTCCTGGGATTGGGTGAATCTTTCGGAATGGCTTATTACAAAGCAGAAGAAGCTGCAAATTCCAAGCTGCCTCTGGGCGGTACGGCACTGGTAAGCGTAAATAAAAATGATCGTCCCGGTGCCCTGGAAGCGGCAAAACAGCTTCATGAACTGGGCTTTAAGATTGTTTCCACCGAAGGCTGCTCCGCATACTTCAACGAGAACGGAGTTCCCTGTGAAACACTGAAAAAGCTTCAGGAAGGCCGTCCCAACATTTACGATGCCATGGTCAACGGACAGATTGATCTTATCGTGAATACACCGGCAGGAAAACAGAGCAAGTACGATGACTCTTATTTAAGAAAGACAGCCATCAACAAGAAGATTCCTTATATTACTACCACTTCAGCTGCTTTAGCAAGTGCCAAGGGGATCCGGGCTGTCCTGACAAAAGAGCCTGCTCCGCTGAAATCCCTGCAGGAATACCACAGGACTCTGAATGACTAACCTTGTCGTGAACAACAGACGGCACTCTTTGTGGGCCGCTTATTGTCATAAATGAAAATGGCTGCTGCACAGATTCTGTGCAGCAGCCTTCTTTAAGGAGTATTACATCTATGTCAGCAAAACATTCTAAAAACTTTCTTTTATTATTTATTACCGCAGGCATCTGGGGAGTTGCCTTTGTGGCACAGAGCGTTGCCATGGATTATGTGGGGCCTTATACCTTTAATATGGTACGCAGCTTTTTAGGCGGTGCAGTCCTGATTCCCTGCATCTTTTTCCTTTCCCGCCTGAACAACCGGCAGACAGACACCACTTCCTCCCCGGTCCCCAAAGATCTGCCTAAAGATTTGATCATCGGCGGCGGGATGTGCGGTTTTCTTTTGTTTGTCTCCACTTCGCTCCAACAGGTGGGAATCATGTATACAACCGTGGGAAAAGCCGGTTTTATTACAGCTCTTTATATTATCCTGGTACCTATCCTGGGCATTTTTCTGGGAAGGATGCCGGAGAAAAAAATCTGGCTCTGCATCGTCATTGCACTGGCGGGACTTTACCTTCTCTGTATGAAAGACAGCTTTTCTCTCAGTAAAGGCGATTTTCTGATTCTGATCTGT
>CALWHD010000103.1 GCA_944380235.1 uncultured Blautia sp. | reverse complement strand
ACTGTCCATTTCCCTTCAAAAGGAAGCGAATATTGATTGATGGACTGATAATTCTCAATATTAGGAAGCCTGTCATGGTATTTATATTCCAGAACAATAATCCCCCACAGCTGCTTTAAAGACTGTTTTAATATTGATCGCTTCATATATACTTAGAGCCCTCCCGTATACTAAGTTTGTCCATTCTGTCCCTGTATTTGCTGATAAATGTCCGTACCCACTCCGGGTCTGTCTTTGAGTAATCCCGCAGACTCCAGCCAATCGCCTTGTTGATAAAAAACTCATCGCTTCCCAGGTTATTCACCAAAATCTGCTCTAATAGCTCTGTGTTTGTCCGCTCCTTCCTCAGAAGCTGATGATCAATGGCAATGCGTCTTACCCAGAAGTCTTCGTCCACAGACCATGCAAGCATGAGCGCATCCACCCGACTGTCTCCAAGTCCGATCTCTCCAATGATCCGGTCAAAAAAATCGATGGTGTCCCACCACTGTTTTTCTTTGATATATTTCCATATTTTCGGAATATCATCATAGGTAAGAAATTTCTGCATAGCAGTCAGATAATCCAAAGTTACATATTGGAACTCCCGGTGGTCGTCCTCATAGCACTGATCCAGAAACTTCCAGTCTACAGTTTTGTTCTTTTTTTCTTCTTTCAGAATATCCTTATACAGCTTTTTCCTCTCAGGAGCCGCTATCCCGTAAAACAAGAAGAGATTCTTCATATACTTTGCCATCTTTACAGCGTTTTCCGGATCCTGATGGGCCTCAAATCTTTCTTTAATTTCTGTGTATTTATCCATATACCGACTCCTTGATATGCATGATCTCTTCTGCAATTTTCCCCAAAGCCTTTCCAGACACGTCAATTTTCACAGTATCCAACGCATCATACAGAGGAAGGTAGGCAAGACTCCGTTCCATTACATCTTTCTTACGCAGCTTCTTTTCGATATCCTTCTCAATCCGCTCCCTTAATGCATCTTCTGTACAGACAAGGGAAACCTTTACGATCTGGCATCCGGTCGTATCCAGCTTTGACAATATTTCATCTATGATCATCTGCTCATGCATCACCCAGCAGAACACGATATTATCATACACAGAGCAGCGGATAAACCGGTTCAGAAGATCGCATATATTTTCCATGACCATCTCTTTTGTTTCCGGTGTTACTTGAAACGGATCCATATCCCAGCACCAGTCTCCATCCAGAAAGGCGCAGTTTCCAAGCTGTTTCTTCAAAGTCTGCCCCACGGTTGTCTTCCCAACACCCATAGGACCTCCTATCAGATATAAGGTTTTTGCCATGACTTTTTCCTCCCCATACCACCCAGAGTATTATCTAATCAAACATTGTTTTCCAGTTTTCACTGTGATATGCTTCAAAGCACATCTCGATCTGCTCCCGGTTGTTTTTCTCTTCCGCTAATTCCGGCAGTTCACTGATCCCGAAATACTGACTTTCTGTTGTCTCAATATTCGCTTCAAATGTACCGCCCGTCACGGAACAGAGATAGAATATCTTACACACTTTATAGGCGTAGACCGGACGGTTATGTTTTTCTCTATCCTGCACCGCAATCACCATATCTGCTGTCACAGTAAGTCCGGCCTCTTCTCTTACTTCCTTGATCACATTTTCTGTTGCCGATATGTCTACATCCGCCCAGCCGCCGGGAAGTGACCACCTGCCATCCTTTTCCTTTACCAGCAGAATTTTTCCATTCTCAAAAATTGCCGCTCTGGTATCAATCTTGGGTGTCTGATATCCCGTTTCGCTGCAGAACAGATCTTTGACCTTATCCTCCGAAATCTCCGACTTATAAGAAATCATTTCCGCAACAATATTCCGGATCTGTTCATAACGCTCTTTGTCAAACTCATCTTTCCCATAAAACAGACCTGCCTGGGCGATACTTTGCAGCTTTACTGCCCACTGAAGCCATTTTTCATTATGATCCATTCTTTTTCTCCTTTTATGACATCAAACTATCCGATCAGCCTTCCATAAACATTTCTAATCACTTTGCCTGCCAGAATATGTTCTTTTACCTTCCTCTGCAGAGTCGTCTTCTCTGGAAGCTTCTCTGGGTCCTTCTCCTGTGTTTTAAAAATCCACTCCAGATAATCTGTTCCGGCATCGCCTATATCCATGATCTCGAACCGCTTCTGGAAACTTACGATATTGGAATCCTGGCCCAGCATCGTCTGTAAGACAGGATCCAAAAGCCAGGAATGACAACAGTAAGCGCTGCTTTGCCGCGCCGAATCATATTCTGCAAAAAAGTGTTTTGCCGCAGCCAGAGATTCGTCCACACAGGCCGGTGAAAAGTCCGCATCCGACGGTATATGGATGGAAATGCCCGTTCCGCCTTCCGGGCTCTTGCTCTTTTTACAGATAATCTCATACTCCAGCTCTCCGATCCGGAACAGATGGCAACCCGCCTGCCTGCCCGTCCACCAGTATCTGTCAAACACATATCTGCCGGTCCGCTCATAGGCTTCCTCTAAAAAACGGGTATAGCATTTCATCGTGGCAAAATATATGCTGTCTTCGATTCCTTTTTTCTGGTAAATCTCGTAGGCATCTGCGGAAGCCTTCAGCATGCATGTCAATATT
>CALWHD010000102.1 GCA_944380235.1 uncultured Blautia sp. | reverse complement strand
AGGTTCAAGATCAGCTCATCCTCTTTAATTAATTCTTCATACAGTTTTCTCCCCCAGAACGCGTACAAATCTTTTCCCTCTCTGTTTTCCAGTTTTGCCTGCATTTCCAGACGGTAAGGAATCACGCCGTCTGTAGGGGCAAGGACTCCGTACAGCCCCGAGAGTATCCGCAGATGACGGTTCACATACCTCCACTGTTCTTCTGAAAACACCTGAGGCGCCATATACTGATACTGTATACCTTCATAGGAAAGCAGCGCTGGCGTTAAATTTTTTTCCAGATCCAGCTCCTCCAGACGCAGGATATTCTCCTCTGCTATCTTCTCACTGCACTGCCAAAGCTTTCTTAATTCTTCCAGACTTTTCTTTCTTAACAGACCTCTTAAATATCCTGCTTCTTTTAAAAATTTGGGTATTTCAGGAACCATTGGCTCATCCTGACGGATCTTCATTTTCTTTGCCGGTGATATGATAATCTTCATCTGTCTTCCTCTTTCTTCAATTTTCTCTATAAGGGAACTGTATTTATGGTCAAACTCTGTATCCTGAATATTGGAAACCGAATGCCGGATTTTATTCTATCATATCCCTTCAAAGATTTCATCTTCTTTTTCTTTCCTACATTTTCTTGCATGATACAAAGAATTCTGCTATTCTATTTTTAATGAAAAAAGGAGATATGAACTTATGATAAACGCCGTTATTTTCGATATGGATGGTGTCATGTTTGACACAGAAAATCTAATGAAACAAGGATGGGAAAAAGCCTGCAGGGAAATGGGGTTCACCCTCACAGAAGAACATTTAAAACAGATGCGGGGAAGTTCCAGGGAACGGAGTACCCGGCTCTTTGAAGAATGGTTCGGAAAAAATATCAGCTATGACAAGGGGCGTTCGATCCGCACACAATATGTAAATGATTATATCCTGAAAAACTCCGTGCCTGTGAAAGAAGGATTAAAAGAACTTCTTTTCTTTCTCAGAGAACACAGCATCCCCGCGGCAGTTGCCACCTCTACTCCGAGAGCCCAGGCAGAACATTACTGGAAGCTTGCCGGGATCACTGATTTTCTCACGGCTTCTGTCTGCGGAGATGAAGTAAAAAACTGCAAGCCGGATCCTGAAATCTTTCTGGCCGCTGCAGGAAAACTTGGTGTATCCTCCAAAGAATGTCTGGTACTGGAAGACAGTATCAACGGACTGAAAGCAGCCCGCAGCGCCGACGCCATTTCCTGTATGGTACCGGATCTCACCCCTTATACCGATGAGCTTGCAGATATCTGCACTCATGTCTGCACCAGTCTCTTGGAAGTGCCGAAACTGCTTCTGGAAAACAGAAAAAATATGGAGGGCAGTCTATGAAATCTTATGAAAAAAATATGACACAGGGACCTTCCGGACGGCAGATTTTTTTCTTTGCCCTTCCTCTTATGGCAGGCAACATTTTTCAGCAGGCTTATACTCTGGTAGACACAGCTGTCGTAGGACAGGTGGTAGGAGTCAATGCTCTGGCTGCTCTGGGCTCCGCGGACTGGTTTAACTGGATGAGCCTTGGAGTCTGTTCCGGGCTCACGCAGGGTTTTTCCATTCTTGCCGCCCAGCAATTCGGAGCCAAAAAATCCAGTGACCTAAAGCACACACTTTCTGTTTCCCTGGTACTTTCTCTGGTCTGCTCAGTTCTTATTACAGGACTTTTTCTCCTCCTTTCCCATCCCGTGCTTCGGCTTATGGGGACGCGGCCGGAAATCCTGGAGGACGCGCTTATTTATATACGGATCATGTTTTCCGGAATTCCTATCGTCATGCTTTACAACTGGCTGTCCAGTGTTCTGCGCGCCATAGGGGACGGAAAAACGCCGCTGATCGCCATGGGCATCGCTTCTGTCTGCAACATTGTCCTGGATATCCTCTTTGTCGCAGGTTTCGGCTGGGGAATTCCAGGGGCTGCCGCAGCCACACTCATTGCCCAGGGCATCTCCTGTGTTTACTGCATCCTTCATATTTCAAAAACACCTGTTTTGAAATTTTCAAGAAAGGATTTCACACCAGATCCTGCCCTGATTAAAAATCTGTTTGCGCTGGGCAGCCCTGTTGCTGTCCAGAATGTGATCATCAGTATCGGCGGTATGATTCTTCAGTCCATTGTAAACACTTTCGGCGTCGTTTTTGTAGCAGGCTTTACTGCAACTAATAAGTTATACGGACTTCTGGAGATTGCGGCGATTTCTTTTGGTTTTTCCGTCTCTACTTATACCGGGCAGAATCTGGGCGCGGGAAAATATGAGCGTATCCGAAAAGGTGTCCGGGAGGGTGCAGGTATGGCAATTCTCACCTCTCTTGTAATCACTGTATGTATGCTGCTGTTCGGAAACTTTCTCGTAAGTCTTTTTGTGGATAAAAGCAGCCCTGATGCAGAACAGGTGATCCTTTACGCACGTCATTTTCTTAACGTGCTGTCATCGTTTCTTTTCGTTCTGTACTGCCTGCACATCTACCGCTCGGCACTCCAGGGAATGGGCAATACGGTCATTCCCCTTTTGTCTGGTTTTGCAGAACTTGTGATGCGAATTTCGGCAGCGCTGATACTGCCTCGCTTCATCGGAGAATATGGGATTTATTCCGCAGAAGTAGCCGCCTGGATTGGCTCTGTCCTGCTTCTTTTCTTTTTCTATCAAAAAAATCTGAAGTGCCTTTTAAAAAATCAGCGAAAAAAAGAACCGTCTGAAATGTCTGGCCTTCCTCTTTAAATACACTGCGAAAAAGACTGTGCAGAAAATTCTGCGCAGTCTTTTTCGCAAACGCTTTCCTCAGGCAGGTACTCTTTCCTGCGGTATCTATTGACTTTCTTCTCTGTTCTGTTTTGCCAATTCCATGATTTCCTTATACTTTCCTGTAATATAGCCATAGCCCTTCCGCTTATGAGGCAGCAGACAGTCACTGCAGTCTTTTACGCCTTTATCGGTATACTTAAAATTTCCCCCGCACCGGTCTCCCAGGGCATACAAAGGGCAGTAACAAAAAAGACAATTAAAATTTTCCGGGTCATTTGTCTTATGGCAGGGGAAATATTCACATTCCTTATGACAGAAAAAAGAATATTTTTTTCCCTCCCAGTATGGTTTTTCCTGGCTCATCGCTTCCCTCCTTTCTCCAGAATACATCTGGTCAGACTCTCCTGTTCATATACCGGAGAACTCTCAAACAATTCCTCAAGGAGATTCAGATTTTCGTCAGAATGTTCAATCTCCCGCGCACACCGATATGCAGTCTGAACCACATCTGCGAAAGAAATATCTCCTTTCTCACACCAGACAGCACAGAGGATCTCCTGAATCCAGGAAACCGCAAATACAGAAAGAACTGCCTTGCTGTAAATACAGTCATCATAGACAGCCCCGCAGAAATAAGTGTAGAGAAAAAACATCATGAGCTGCTCTCCGTATTGATTCCACTCTTCTCTTCTGCTGTCCAAAAAGGCAATAAACCGTTCCCTTATATCGTAATATTCCTGGTCTCCCCGGGCGTAAAGCTGTTTCCTGGTCTCTGCAAGAAGCTCGGTCCATTCTTTTCTTAATACTTCCAGTTTTTGAAAATCCTCCAGCATAAAACACATCTGTCTGTATCTTACACCCAGAGGTGCCTTTTCCTGTCCCGGCTCTCCCGCTCCGCAACTGCAGGCTTGCTGGTCCTGATAAAATATTTCCAGACATTTCTCAAAATCCGTCTCAAAGAGTTCCCCGTTTTCCAAACTCTTCTGCATACAATCTGCCAGTTTCAGCACCAGCGCCATACGCTCTTCAATTGCAATTTCTCTATCCTGTACTGTTTTGAAAAGAAGACTTCTTACTTCCTCCAGCCTGCCAAACAGAAGAAAATCAAAATCCTCAAAATCCTCTGTCTCCTCCAGATCATCCTCTGTTTCTATAAGCTGCAGTTTCTCCCTGCTTCCCAGAATCGTCTCTGCTGCAACAGGGCAGGAAAGCGACAGAGAAAACTCCCGGATCCCCTCATATTCCTCCATATGCCTGGGATAATTTCTGCAGGTATCACACAGTGCTTCGGCTCCCAGTTCTTTATAAATATCGCAGAGATTTTCCTCATTTAAAAAGCTGCACCGCCCGCGGTACTGTTCGAAAGCCCCCTCTGCCCAGTCGATGGAATTTAAAAGCCGGATTCCGAATTTTCCCTTTATATTCCCATAGTGTTCCAGGGATTTTTCATCGATAAGAATCTGCCAGCCCGCGCAGCAGGTATCCGGACATTTCCCTGCAATGCAGGCAAATTCATCGTAATAATATGGTTTTCTGTAATACATCTTTTCTCTCCTGTTGCAGCCAGAATACCGCACATTGCTCTTCCCTGCTGGAATGGACTGATCAGCTCCTGAAAACTAGGCAAACAGCTTTCTCATATCATACCACTGTGCCATTCCATGCTGAGAATCTGCACGTCCGTAATTTACAAATCCATGCTTTTCATAAAAGGAAATCAGATGTTCCTTGCATGTAAGTATCACGCCCTTTTTACCCCTCAGGCAGGAAGCCTCTGTAAGAAAATCGAGAAGTTCCCCTGCGATTCCCCTGTGCCTGTACCGGGGCAGCACATTGAGTCCGAACACAGTTTGATATGCACCCTCCGGCTTATGAAGAGACACATCATGATACATTTCATCCGGCAGATACTGCTCATCTGTCGTCCCTCCGTTGATAAATCCTACAATCCTCCCGTCTGTCTCAGCCACAAAAAAATTTTCCGGAAATACCTGCATCCGTTTTTCAATTTCTTCTTTTGAAGCTGCCTCCGCGGGAGGAAAACATTCCGCCTCTATACCTGCCAGAACTTCTGCCTCATCTGCCTTTGCCTGTCTGATTGTCACTTTCATTTTGATTCTCCCTTTTCTAATATTCCAAGTTTTCCCAGTGCATCCTGTATCTCATCTAAAATCTCCTCACTTACTGCCCGCACCGTATGACAGTGATGTCCTGAGGTCAGATTTGTCAGAGGTTTGGAATCTCCTCTTTGAATGTCATCCAGAAAATGCTGTACCTCTCTTCTGGAACTGATATTTAATGCAGCTCTCAGTTCCCCGTAGATTTCATGACGGACAAAAACATCCACCACAGTTCCTCCTAGGTCCACTACTGTATTTAACTCTGCTTCCATCTCATCATCTGTATGGAAGACAGGAAAAACCCTCTCTGTCTTTTTTGTATCAGCCAGCACATATCCTCTGTGAGTGGATAGAATCTCCACATCCGCTGCCCGCAAAAGAGCGATATCCTGTACGATCACCTGTCTGCTCACCTGAAACTTTTGAGCAAGCTTCGTACCGGACACCGGTTTTTCACTGTCTCCTATATAGTTTACGATTGCTCTTCTCCGCTCTTCTCCGTTCATCTGTGCCTGTCCTTTCTGGAACCGAAATTTCCTTTTCTGTCCCTTTTCCCTATTGTATACCATATCTTCAAAAAAGAAAATACCGCATTTTATGCGGCATTTTTCTTTCAGGCCATGATTTGTCCGGCTGATTATGACTGCTGTTCTGTACACTTAACAGATTTCACGAAGATTCTTTAGTGAAAGGTCCAAAATCGGGGCAGAATGGGTCAGTGCTCCGCTTGAAATATAATCCACCCCAAGAGATATTATCTTTTCAATATTTTCTTTGGTTACATTGCCGGAACATTCGGTCTGTGCCCGTCCCCCGATAAGTTCTATTGCTTCTTTCATCATTTCCGGAGACATATTATCCAGCATAATGATTTCCGCTCCCGCTTCCAGGGCCTCTTTTACCATATCCAGATTCTCAGTTTCCACCTCAATTTTCCTTACAAAGGGAGCATATTCCCTGGCCATCTCCACTGCTTTCTTCACCCCGCCGGCAGCTGCGATATGATTGTCTTTTAATAAAATCCCGTCGGAAAGATTATATCTGTGATTGTAACCTCCGCCTGCCTTCACCGCATACTTTTCAAAAATCCTCATATTCGGTGTGGTCTTTCTGGTATCCAGAAGCCTGGTTCTGCTCCCCTTTAAAAGCTCTGCAGTCTGGTTCGTATAGGTGGCGATCCCGCTCATCCTCTGCAGAAAGTTCAGTGCTGTCCTCTCACCGGAAAGCAGCACCCGGATATCTCCCTTTACCACTCCCACAAGCTGGCCCTGATTTACTTTGTCCCCGTCTTTTACATAGAACTCCGCCTCTGTCCTGGGATCAAGAAGCTTAAACACTCTCTCAAATACCCACAATCCCGCGATAATTCCGTCCTGTTTGCAGAGAAGCTGGACTTCTCCCTGCTTTTCTTCTCTCATTACTGCATTTGTAGTAATATCCTCACTGGTAATGTCTTCTTCCAAAGCCTGCATGATCAGACGGTCTGCATTTAATTTCATGGTAATCTCATTCATTTTGCCATTCTCTCCCTTTCAATTTCTTCTAGAACTTCCTTTTTATAAATTTCTTCCAGATTCTTTTCTTGTATACGTATAACTGCCTCTGTTTTCTCAAAAGCTTTCTTAAAAACATCTTCTGTTTCATCATTCTCGTCCCAGGAACTGCTGATGCTTTCTGCAGCACGCTCGGCAAATACCAGGCTTTCCAGCAGAGAATTGCTGGCGAGACGGTTGGCTCCGTGAACACCGTTACAACTGGTCTCTCCCACTGCGTATAAATGATCCATAGTGGTTTTACTGTCAGAATCCACATGAATCCCACCCATAAAATAATGCTGTGCCGGAACCACCGGAATCCATTGTTTCGTCACATCATAGCCCTCCTTCAGGCAGTGCTCATAAATGTGGGGAAAATGGGTTAAAATCACTTTTTCTCCCAGGCAGGTCATATCCAGCCAGACATAGGGCATATTATCTTCTTTCATCTGTTTTCTGATTGCCGCTGTCATCAGATCCCTGGGGAGCACTTCGCTGGCGAACCGTTCCCCTTTTGCGTTATAAAGCTTTGCGCCTTCACCTCTGACAGATTCAGAGATCAGAAATCTTCTTCCCGGTTTCTTTGAATATAAAGTGGTTGGATGGATCTGGATGTAATCGACATGTTCTAATTCTACTCCATGCCGCATGGCAATGGCAAGAGCATCTCCTGTCAGATGGGGATAATTGGTAGAATGCGTATAAAGTCCTCCGATCCCGCCGCTGGCAAAAACCGTGTCTTTAGCGCATATACCCAGATGAGTTCCATCTTCCCTTCTTGCGGCAATTCCCAGACACCGGTTCTCTTTTTCTATCATATCCAGCATGGTCACATGCTCCAGGATCGTCACATTAGGAAGCCTTTTCACAGCCTGCAGCAGTTTGCTGGTGATCTCCTGTCCTGTGATATCTTCATGAAAAAGAATCCTGGCTTTTGAGTGACAGCCTTCCCTGGTATAATCCAGCTCTCCGTCCTTTCTTGCAAAATCAACCCCCAGGCCGATCAGCTCATTGATGATCTTTCTGGAAGACCGGATCATAATATCCACGGATTCTTTTCTGTTCTCATAATGCCCTGCCTTTAATGTATCCTCCATAAAACTGTCATAGTCATTCTCATCCCTTAATACACAGATTCCGCCCTGGGCAAGATAAGAATCACTGTGTTCCGCAGTGTCCTTGGTGATCATCAGCACTTGTTTATCAGCAGGCATATGCAGGGCTGCGAAAAGACCGCTCGCACCGGTTCCTACAATCAAGATATCTGTTTTTTTTATCTCCATTTCAACTACTCCTTTACTTTGCCAGCTCCAGCATTTTATCCAGCGCTTTCTGCGCCAGAACTCTGGTTTCTTCATCGACTTCCACCTGATATTTTTCTTCTTTCAGGCTGTCCCTCACCTTTTCAAGGGTAACCAGCTTCATATCCCGGCAGCACTGCGGCATTACAGAATAAAATTTTTTCTGCGGATTGCTTTTCCTCAGCTCATAGAGTACCCCTTCCTCTGTCCCTATGAGAAATTCCCGTGCTTCTGCCTGTTTTGCATAACTGATGATTTCCGACGTACTTCCCACAAAATCTGCCAGCTCCAGCACTTCCCCGGTGCATTCCGGGTGAACCAAAAGCTGTGCTTTGGGATGTTCCTTTTTTGCCTTATTCACGGCATCGGCTGTTACGGCATCATGTACCGGACAGTATCCTTCATTTCTGATGATATGTTTTTCCGGAACCTGCTCTGCCACATAAGCAGCCAGATTTCCGTCCGGAATGAAAAAAATATTTTGATTTGGCAGCGCGCTCACGATCTTCACCGCATTCGATGAGGTAACACATACATCCGATACTGTCTTTAATTCTGCGGTAGAATTGATATAGCAGACCACTGCCAGATCTTCATACTTCTTCCGCATCTGTTTTACCTTTTCCACAGAAGCCATGTGCGCCATGGCACAGTCTGCTTTCTCATCCGGCAAAACTACTTTTTTTCCCGGATTTAAAATCTTTGCGCTCTCCCCCATAAAAGCCACGCCTGCAAAGACGATCATATCTGCATCTGTCTGTTTTGCCATTTTGCTCAGATAGTAGGAATCTCCCACATAATCCGCTGCTTCCTGCACCTCTTGGGGCACATAATAATGTGCGAGAAGCACTGCGTTTTTTTCTTTTTTCAGCCGTTCTATTTCTTCTTTTATGGATTCCATTTCCCTTTCCTCCCTGCTACAAACATTAACTGACATTATACAATAATATTTTACATATGACAAGACAGTTGAATTATAAATGTAAAGAAATTTTTCGGCAATTTTTCTGCTTGATTTTTTTATCTTCTTGTGAGATATATAGGCAATTTTTAATTTTTTTGCATAACTTTCTTTATTTTTTTGTATATTAGCATATTGAAGTAATTTTTTACCAAGAATACAATATATATAATAAATCATAGCAATACGCATCGAGACTGGAGGTAACGAATTTGGAAAATTTTATGATTTCATTTTTAAAGAAATTTACGGACTATCCTTTCACTGTAAAGTTGGAAGGAAAAGAATATCAGATTGGTGAGGGCAAGCCAGAATTTACTGTTCATTTTAAGAATCCTATCTCTAAGACAGCACTTCTTACCAGCACCTCTCTTGCACTGGGAGAAGCCTACATGAACGGTGACCTGGAAATTGAGGGCGACCTGTATTATGCCCTGGATCATTTTTTGGGACAGCTCGGAAAATTTTCCACCAATGAATCTGCACTGAAAAAACTGATGCATTCTTCTGTTTCCAAAAAAAACCAGCAAAAAGAAGTCACCTCCCACTATGATATTGGAAATGACTTCTATAAATTATGGCTGGATGAAACTATGAGTTATTCCTGCGGTTATTTCAAAAACCCGGATGACTCTCTGTATCAGGCGCAGGTGAATAAGGTGGATTACATCCTTCAGAAACTGAACTTAAAGGAGGGCATGACACTTCTGGATATCGGCTGCGGATGGGGCTACCTTCTTATCGAGGCAGCAAAAAAATACAAGATTAAGGGTGTGGGTATCACTTTAAGCCATGAACAGTGCAGTGAATTCAACCATAGGATCGAGCAGGAAGGGCTTCAGGATTATCTGAAAGCAGAGATCATGGACTATCGTGATCTTCCCAAAAGCGGATATAGCTTTGACCGGGTGGTCAGTGTAGGCATGGTGGAGCATGTAGGACGTCCCAACTACCAGCTTTTCATTAACTGCGTCAGTCAGGTATTAAAAGACGGCGGTGTGTTCCTGCTGCACTTCATCAGCGCATTAAAAGAACATGCCGGAGATCCATGGATCAAAAAATACATCTTTCCCGGCGGTACAGTACCCAGTTTAAGAGAAATGGTATCCTGCATGGCAGAGGACAATTTCCATATCATGGACGTGGAAAATCTTCGTCTTCATTACAATAAAACTCTCCTTTGCTGGGCAGATAACTTTCATAAGCAAATGGAAGAGGAAAAGAAGCTGTTTGATGAACGTTTTCTTCGCATGTGGGATCTTTATTTAAATGCCTGCGCTGCCACTTTCCACAACGGTATCATCGACATCCATCAGGTTTTGGCTACCAAAGGAATCAACAACGACTTTCCTATGGTCCGCTGGTATTGATACAGAAAAAGGAGCAGGCCTCATCCCAGTTCTGCTCCTTTTTCTGATAAAATCCCTGCTTTAATT
Organism: uncultured Blautia sp.; assembly: GCA_944380235.1. GTDB lineage: Bacteria > Bacillota > Clostridia > Lachnospirales > Lachnospiraceae > Blautia. Next base: position 1,169 of record CALWHD010000102.1, on the reverse strand, counting down.
CCAATCCTTTACCAGATCTATAATGTCCTGTTCATAATTTCCCAGAAGATCTTCATGTCTTCCCACAGTCTTTACATTGGTCTCCGCCCCCCATGTGCCATTGTCCTGGAACTCCCACACATGATAGGCAACGCCTCTGTATTCAAAATCTACACTTCCACATCCATCCGCTTCTGCGTAGGTAAAAGGAAATTTCTTTTCTTTCAGCAGATTCTGCAGTTTCTCAAGTCTCATACTTTTCTCCCCTTTTGTCTTTTCTTAGTGACATTTACTCCATCCGCAATTTTTACAGATGTTGCAGCCTTCTTCAAAAACTATGGGTTCCCCGCATTCCGGACAGTACATCTTGTCTGTCTCCTGTTCTGCCACCACCGCTTTGGGCTTTATTACTTTTTTTGTCTTAACAGAATCTGTTTTTTCTCCCTCTGCCTGCTGCTTCTGCTTTAATTCCTCCTGCATCTCCCGATACATATCCATGAGGGCATTTCCTACTGCCATAGGGCAACATGCGCCCTTACTGGTATCTTTTCTTGTCACACGCCTTGCTGTATAGGAGGGGCAGGAGCCACTGGAATTCAGCTGATCCACAATGGTTTCGATATCGATACCTCCTCTGGCACTGATAGAGATCATTCTGGAAAGCCCTACCATGAAGTTATTGCATCCTCCTGTAGATCCTTTGCTTAAATAAGTTTCCAGAAGTGCTCCTGTAGACGGATCAAACAGGGCAATGCAGTGCAGACTTCCGCATCCGGTCATCAGTTTTCTTTTTTTGCCGATCACATCATCTGTCACCAGAAGGATCTCACCTCTCTTAAGACCTTCCCCTGCAGTCACTTTTTTGTTTTCTTTTGTCTCTGTGTTCAGGATGCCCACTCTTTTGCATCCGTCACGGAAAATAGTAATTCCTTTTAATCCACTGTCATAAGCATAAAGATACAGATTCTCTGTCTCTTCCGCTGTAAAGCTGGACGGCACATTCACAGTAGAACTGATGGATGCATCTATGTGTTTCTGCCACACTGCCTGCATGTCGATCCGCTGATGATAGTCCAGAGTCATGGCCGTTACAAAATATTCCGGAAGTTCCTTATCGTCCTTTATCTGATGCTGTTTCATGTAATTCTCCACGATCTTTGTAGAGACCTTGTAATATACATCCGTACCAT
>CALWHD010000101.1 GCA_944380235.1 uncultured Blautia sp. | reverse complement strand
TCATCACAGACTCCATCCTGGCGTCTGTGATATTCCCTATATTCAGAGCAAGAGCTTTTGCTCCCGCTGTGATTTCTCTGACCTCCCGGGGATGCTCTGCCATAATGGGACGTGCTCCCACGGCAAGCACCACATTGGCACAGTCATGAATAGATATAGGATTTGTAATACAGTGGATCAAAGGTTCCTGTTCCAGGATCCCCTCCATGATATTTTTAAAAATATTACTGAACTTCTTCATTTTCCCTCTCTCCTGCCCATAAAGGGCGGTATGAAATACCGCCCTTTACACTGACGGATAACAGCTCAAAAATTTCGCGCGGTATCCGTCTGTACCGCCGAATCTTTTTTCTTACGCTTTGTGCAGTGTTCCGTGGGCAAAATATGCTGCTGCCACGAGCTCTACCAGCAAAAATGCTGCTGCCGGTATCCCTATGGTGAGCACTCCTGTCAGATGCATGAAATTTTTCATCATGACATAAACTGCCACGAACACCAGGATTCCTACTGCTGCGATTCCCACAGAATCCGCTGCCGGATTTCCCGGACGTTCCAGCACCTCAGCCCCCAGGCTCTGCTGCAGCTTCGTCAGCAGTTTCGCCCTGTTTAACGCTTTCAGAAACAAGAAAGCAATACTTCCGCCGATCAGCGTTCCGCAGATAAAGCTGGGAACATAGAACAGCCAGGACAGTCCTGTTCTTCCCATCAGTCCTGCCATAACAGGATAAGACACAACAGCTCCGATAATTCCTGTTCCGATAATCTCCCCAAGTACCGCATAAATCATTCTCCCTCCCGAAACACGGTACAGAACCCCCGACAAAAAGGCGCCGAACACAGCACCCGTCAGGGCAAGAGGCGGAATTCCCATGAAAGTCATGCGGAGGATTCCTATCAGAACAGCACACAGCAGAGAATACCAGGGTCCCAGCAGCACCGAACATGTAATATTGATAAAATGCGCCATGGGACACATTCCCTCAACTCTCAGTATGGGAGAGATCACTACCCCCAAAGCTACCAGCATTGCCAGCACCGTCATCTTGTGAATATTATTGTTTCTTTGCATTGTGTGATTCATTTTTCTTTACCTCTTTCTGTATGTATTTTCGGTCGGTACTCTGGTACCCTCTCAACCCGGCACACGGGCTCCCTCGCTATACAGCAGCAGAATGTCTGCCGACTTTTCCCCACTTTCCCAGGGCGCTCCCCCTTTGAAAGCTGTCTGCAGCAGCAGACCGGCGGAAAAGATAAAAGGTTCTCTGGATTTTGTCATTCGTCGTAAATGCTTACGATTTCACCGTCCAGAATACGGTTCATGTTTTTTACTGCACAGAAATTTCCGCACATACTGCAGGTGTCTTCTTTCTCCGGCTTTGCCTGCTCCCTGTATCTGCGGGCTTTCTCCGGATCTATGCACAGCCTGAACATTTCTTCCCAGTCCAGCTTTTTCCTTGCTGTGCTCATCTGATAATCCCAGTCTGCCGCATGGGGAATCCCTTTTGCGATATCCGCCGCATGGGCTGCGATTTTAGAAGCTATGATTCCTTCCTTTACATCATCCAGATCGGGAAGGCGCAGATGTTCTGCCGGAGTCACATAACACAAAAATGCTGCACCGCTTGCCGCAGCAATCGCTCCTCCGATAGCCGCTGTAATGTGATCATACCCCGGAGCAACGTCTGTCACCAGAGGTCCCAGCACATAGAAGGGCGCTCCTTTGCAGACTGTCTGCTGGATCTTCATATTTGCCTCAATCTGATTCAGCGGCATATGCCCAGGTCCTTCAATAATGACCTGTACATCTTTTTCCCACGCTCTCCTTGTCAGTTCTCCCAGAGTCACCAGCTCTTCGATCTGGGAAATGTCACCTGCATCGGCAAGACAGCCGGGACGGCAGGCGTCTCCAAGACTCATGGTCACATCATACTCCCGGCAGATTTCCAGTATCCTGTCATAGTGCTCGTAAAAAGGATTTTCCTGTCCAGTCATTTCCATCCAGGCAAATATAATGGACCCTCCTCTGGATACGATATTTGTCAGGCGCTTTGTATCCTTAAATCTCTTTGCAGTGCTTTTATTAATGCCTACATGGATAGTCATAAAATCCACACCATCTTTGGCATGCATTTCTACGATTTTGATCCATTCTTCTGATGTGATCTCTTTTAACGGTTTATGGTAATAGACAACTGCATCATAAATGGGCACTGTTCCAATGATCGCCGGACATTCCGCAGTCAGCTTTCTGCGGAACTTCTGTGTGTCACCAAAAGAACTTAAGTCCATAATAGACTCTGCCCCCATTTCCACAGCATCATTCACCTTTTTCAGTTCCATATCCAGGTCTTTCCAGTCCCTGGAGGTTCCAAGATTGACATTGATCTTTGTTTTCAGCATGGAACCGATTCCGTTAGGGTTCAGGCAGGTATGCAGCTTATTTGCAGGAATGGCGACTTTTCCCTCTGCCACCAGCTCCCGGAGCTTCTCCGGATCCATGTATTCTTTTTCTGCCACAAGTTTCATCTCTTTGGTAATGATGCCCTTCCGCGCCGCATTCATCTGTGTGGTATATTCCATCTTTTCTCCTTTCTTTCCGGGAAGCTTTTCCATAAAAGTTTCAGTACTATCTTCAAAAAAAGAACCTGTATCCAACAATAGGATACAGATTCTTTCAAATGATCTTATCTGTTCAAACACAGTCCCTACGTTGGCATTACCCAAATCAGGTTATACAGGTCGAAGTTCTTTACTTCCTCTCAGCCTGGAACACAAGCTCCCTGGTTATTTACTTTTCACTTTCAATGGTTATTCTAACACTTCGCACTAATGAAGTCAAATAGAAATCCTCTGTTTTATTTTCAGTTTGAAAATCTATTACTTTCTGCCTTTGAATATTCTTCCGCACATTTCCTTACATCTGCACCGGATAGAATGTTTCATCACACGGAAAATTCCCCACATCCCGGATTCAACATCCCATCCAAAGCTTCCTGAGCGGTACAGATAATCCCCCGGACAGGCAGCACCGACTTTCAGTTCCATGTCAAAACGGTTCCCGATGCTGATTCCTCCCTGAAGGGGAATCTCTCTGGATAAACCATCTTTCGGCTGTTCTCTCCACAAATGCCCGTGAATGGTCAATGATACATTTCTCGGCTTATCTGCCGGCATCATGGTCCGGAAAATCACCCGGTCGCCCGAATATGCCTTATATACCGGCGTAGACGGGTCTCCATGGATCTTGCTGCTGAATACTTTCCATACCCGCGCATCCCTGGCAAGCCGGTTGGCAAACCGTTCTGACCGGTAATTATATCCTTTCTCTCCCGTATCCTCTGCCTCCACCGGCTCCCCGCTGTCTCCCGCTGCTGTCTGGACCAGATTTCCCTGAGCATCCAGAAGCCGGATTCCATTTTGAATGAACAGTACATATTCCCGGAAAGTTTCGGTCCCCGGTGCCATGATCACCGCCTGTTCCGCAAACGGATTCTTCTTTTTCGTAAAATTCTCATACCACTGAGCTCCTGCCGGTTCTACGATAACCGCTCCGAATAATCCGTGATATCTGTGGTTCCGCATATCTCCAAAAGACTGTATGATACACGTTCCATATTCACGGTCAGCCTTCCACAAATAACGCTTGCTCTCACCGATTCCCACCGTCTGCTCTTTCGGATTATAACCCACGTTAATTCCTGAATCACTGACAGGATCATATTTCAAAAACTGGGGATTCAGGGAAACCCTGTTTGACGGCTTATGCTCCAGCTCAAGCGGTACCGTGGGATAATCAAAGTAGGGAACCGGGCGGTCAGGATCCCAGAGATTGTGCAGTGTGACTTCCAGCCAGTCTCCCACATTTGCGCGTAATATCAGAGGCTTTGGAGTATAGTTTCCTGCCAATACAAGATCCACATCTTCCAGCGGGACAAAGATCAGTCCGTCCGGATCATGATCCCCATAGCGGTTATAAACCAGTTTTGTCTGAATGGCAGCTACTTCATAACGTCTTACCACGTCATCCTTTCCCGGACACGGCGGCAAAGGCATGATCCTATCTTTTCCTTTGCAGAGGGGCTTCAGATCTTCCTGATATCTGTCATAAGCCCGGACAATTCCCCAAAGTCCCAGCCATGCATCATCAATACCGCCGAAGTAATACAGGTAATCTCCCGGCTGGTACGGATCTTTAATATTAAAATTGAATGCCTCTGAAACTCCCGTTGTCTGAGAAGCTGCCAGCGGCGACCTTTCGTCTGTCACTTCTTTTCGCCATGACATTCCTGTTATATTAAACGAATGCTGTTCCTCATGAGCTCCGTCTATGAGACGGATCATCAGTTCGTCACCCGGATAAGTTTCCAAAACAGGCGTTGCAGGATCTCCATGCACATAAGAACTGAAAATATAGGCGGGGTCTTCATGGTTTTTCAATCTTTCTCTCATAGGTTCTGATCGGTAGTTGATCCCCATTACTCCCGGATCATCATGGGCTCCCGGAGCAACCGGAGGATTCAGCGGCTTTCCATCCTTATCAAAGAGATTTGCAAAGTCATGAACAAAAAGTACAAATTCCCGGAAAGAGGTTCCATCTCTCCTTCGGATCACCGCCTTCGTCCCAAACCGCAGTTCTTCTCCGCTTCGTATATCATGAAAAGTCGCCCCCGCCTCCTCAATCACCAGAGCGCCGAACACACCGTGGAATTGATGTGCGTTTGCGAACAAATGATCGTGAAAAAATACCGTCCGCAATTCTTCATCTGCGAAAAAGCGCTCTACCAGGGTTTCATATTTTCTGGCTCCTGCAATATTGTTCCAGCCGTTTGCCGCTCCATCAGAGGTAATGGTATCAAACTTAACCAGGTGCACATGATGTCCTGCAATGTCTGTTCTGGTTCTGAGCTGAAAGGCATTCGCCTCCAGATATTCCGGAAGCAGGTTGGTAGTGCGCAGTTCAATACAGTCTCCTGCATTGGCACGTATTACCAGGGGCTCCACCCTGATTTTTTCTTCCTCCACCATACGGATATAAGATTCCAGACCTCCCCAGCGCTCCAGTTCCTCTTTCAAAACAAAGAAACGGCCTTCCGGATCGTGCCAGCCATAGCGGTTATACGTCAGTTTTGCCTGTACCAGAACAATCTCGAAAACCTTGACATTTTCGCACTCCTTCTCTATTTCCAGGCATTTTCTGCAGTCACTGTGCTCTTCTTCCACTTTAGAAAGTTTTTGATCGTCACTGGACTTTTCATCATCTTCCGTATCCTCTTTATATTCATTGCACTTTTTACATTTGCCCGCAGTATGGCAGGGGCAGGTATCGGTATACAATGCCCCGGGAACCGCATTTTCCACAAAGTTTGCTTCTTCCAGAGGTGTTGGACATACCGTGGGATTCCCTTCGGCATCCAGCACTCCGCACGGGGGCTGATACGGCGGTTTCCCCGGTTCTCCAAAGATAAAGCCGGGATATCCCGGATGAAGTTTATCTTTTTTAGGCGGCTGCTCCCGGTCTTTTAACGGCAGAAGGGCAGGTATCGGTGCTCCGTCCGGCAGTTTCCCGTCTCCATCCTCCAGCCGGTCATAAATCCTCCATAAAGTCCACATTCCCTCATGGAAATGTGGATATAAATGACAGTGAAAAATTCCATCTCCGATTACTCTGTTTCTGCTTCCCGCCCCATACAAAATATCCAATGTATAGCATTCCTGAGGACTTATGGTAATGGAATCAAGAATCGTAGAAACCGGATTTTCTGCCTCCAGCCTCCACTGGTGATTGTGAAGATGGAACACATGGGTTTCCTTGATCCCTCCGTGGACCAGACGGATTTTCGCCGGATCCCCCACATATGCTCTCAGGATCGGCGGCGCCGGATCTCCGTATACCCAGGAACTCATGGAAATATCCTCTCCTGAATCTGCCGGATCATGTGACAGCGGCATCCGGTTTCTCATCGGTTCGGAGCGATAGCTGATTGCCGTTGTGGAGGATGGAAGCCCTGTCCGATGGTCCATGGGAGGCGTTCCATCCTTATCCAGAATTTCCAGCTCATCATGAAAGAACACCGTATACTCCCGAAACGCCGGCTTTCCGGGCTGATAAATATCTGCCATCAGTCCGCTTTCCATTTCCTCCCCTGTCTCCGGATGAAACCATCTTGCGCCGGGCGGCTCCACGATCACTGCACCAAACAGCCCATGGATATTTGTGGCTTCTTCACTGCTTCTGGGATCCGCCATATCATGGAAGAGAAATACACCTTCTGTATCAGCATACCAGGTATATTCTATTTCACCGCCGGTTGTGCTGTCCTGATTGAATCCGGTGCTGGTTCCGTCTGAAGTCATAACATCATATGCCAGCCCCTGTACATGAATGGAAAGCCTCCGGTTCAGCTGGCTGCGAAAACATATTTTTACAATATCTCCAAGATTTACCCGCAGTACCAGGGGCTGCACTTCTTCATAAGGCTGAGGCGGCGTCTGCTGAAATTTCCTGAGCGCCTCCCTTTGTATCCTCTGGGAATCCTGTTCCAGTACATATAAAAGCCCATTGGGATCATAGTCCCCATACCGGTTATATACAATGGGAATCTGGATAGCTTCCAGTGTAAAACGACGAATTCTGTTTTGACAGGGATATTGACATAACTGCATTGTTTAAGCCCCTTTCCCTTCCAGAATCCGAAGATAGTGATTTGCTTCCCGAAGTACATGATCTGCCAGCAGAGGAAGAATAATGGAGCGTATATCGCATCCGGTAATTCCTTTTGTGCCTGCAGCTTTAAAGTCACGATATCGCTTCGTAGTTTCCAGTGTTTTTCTTGTCAGCCCGTTCATAGTTCTGCAGTCCTGTTTTCTGGCTTCCTCCAGCAGACGGCAGTAATCCCCGGCAAATGTATCTGCAGTTTCCACCAGTTCACACTCTGCAGGATCAAGCAGACCGCGTATGAACAGCGCATGCTCCATCATGATCTGGTTCCAGAACTGCTCTGTCTTAACTATATTTTCCGGCGAAATACATTTACTTTCCTCCAGCATTGTTATGACATGCTGGTATAATTTTGCTTCCCGGATAATATGCTGGATCAGCAGCGGATAATTGGCTGTATATAACCTGCACGAAGTAACCTCCTGCAATATCTGCTCTTTAAACATAATCAGGCCGCTCAGTAAATGCAGAACACGCTGGTTTAACTGACGTACTTTCCAGACCATTCTTCTGTCCATACATTCTGCACAGCCTGCCCGCAGTTTCTTCTCTGCCTGAGTAATCCGAAAATCAATTGGAATCTTTGTAAGCCTTCCTGTCTGCTGTTCTGCCATTACTGTAAATTCAGTGAACACTTCTCCGGAGCAGAGCACATCTTCTCCCACCATTCCGTCTGCAAGACAAACTGTCTGCCACAGTATTTTTTCAAATTCTGCACGATACCAGTCCACTTTCTTTCTATATTCCCTTTCTCCTGCCGGAAAACCCGCCTGAAGGAACAATGCATGCTCCTTCATAATTCTCCCAAAAAACAAATGCGTTTCTAATGATGTTGTAATATATTTTTTCATACTTATACACATCCTGTTATTTTCGTGTTCTTTATAATGTATGTAAGCATTGGAAATTTGGGCAGTTTCTTTCTCTTGCATTAAAAAAAGTCCTGAGGAAATCTTTGATATCCTCAGGACTCTCTTTATAATATCCTCAAACTGCTGTCCGACAGCAGCCTGCAAAATTCAGCCTAAAATTATTTAAGAGTAACTTTAGCGCCTTCAGCTTCCAGTTTTGTTTTGATTTCTTCAGCTTCTGCTTTAGATGCAGCTTCTTTTAATACCTTAGGAGCTCCGTCAACTACTGCTTTAGCTTCTTTTAATCCTAAGCCTGTAGCTTCACGAACAACTTTGATAACTTTAACTTTGTTTGGACCAACTTCTGTTAATTCAACATCAAATTCGTCTTTTTCTTCTGCTGCTTCTGCTGCACCGCCTGCTGCTGCTACTACAACAACTGCTGCTGCAGATTCACCAAATTCTTCTTCACAAGCTTTTACTAATTCATTTAATTCTAATACAGATAACTCTTTGATAGCTTCAATAAATTCAGCTGTTGTTAATTTTGCCATTATTATTTACCTCCAATTTTAATATATACTGTTTTCTGTCCAACTTGGGACTTTGTTCATCATATCAGACCACGCACAATCCGCGCTGTCTGCTCCCCTGCTTTATCCGCTTATTCAGCCTGCTGCTGTTCAGCAATCTGATTAAGCACACGAGCAAAGTTTG
>CALWHD010000100.1 GCA_944380235.1 uncultured Blautia sp. | reverse complement strand
CTGCATATGATCCGGAGGCAGATTTGGACAATCCCGCAGGATCGGTGTTCTGCTCCCATGGTGCAGGATTTACGGTGAGCTGGGATAAAGTGGAGGAATACGCCCATGTGGAAACCGGGCTGAAACTGGAGGAAGAGGAGCAGAAGGCACAGGGAGAAATGAATCAGGCACCGGCACGCAGTTTTTCCCAGACGCGGCTGGATGAGAAGGAGCTTGAGGAAATTTTCACCAGAACATACGGACCGGTTAAAAGGGAGAGAAATCCTTTTCAGAAAACTTCCAATGTTTCCTTTAACAGAGGCGGAGACAGCCGCCATAAAACACAGGAAGAGGTAAAAGAATATCTTCTGGTGGACGGCTATAATATCATTTTTGCCTGGGAGGATTTAAAAGAGCTGGCAGAAGTGAATATCGAAGGTGCCAGGAACAAGCTGATGGACCTTCTGTGCAATTACCAGGGATATAAAAAATGTATTCTTATTCTGGTATTTGACGCTTATAAGGTTCAGGGAAACCAGGGAGAAGTGCAGAAATACCACAACATCCATGTGGTGTATACAAAGGAAGCTGAGACAGCAGACCAGTATATAGAAAAAACCGTGCACGAGATCGGAAGAAAATATCATGTGACGGTTGCTACTTCCGATGCCCTGGAGCAGGTGATCATCCTGGGCGCAGGGGCGGCAAGGATGTCTGCGGCAAATTTAAAAGAAGAAGTGCAGCTTATGAATCAGGAAATCCGGGAACACTATCTGGAGAAAACAAAGAAAAGCGGCACCAGGCTTTTTGATGCACTGCAGGAAGAAATGGCAGATTTTATGGAAGATGTCCGCCTGGGAAGAAAAGAATTTCGGGATATAGAAAAAGACACAGAAAAGTACCGACGCTAAAACCGGGGGATTTTGAGGGATCAGAACAAGAAAATTGCCGGGACGGCTGGCAATTTTAGGAATTTGGTATTATACTGAGAAGAAAGGCAAAGGAGGCAATAACTATGGATACAATGAAACTGAGAGATGATTTCTATTGGACTGGCATAGTGGATGACAAACTGAGAGTGTTTGATATTATCATGTACACAGAATTTGGTACCACATATAATTCTTATGTGCTGAAAACCGGCGACAAGACAATCCTCTTTGAAACTGCAAAAGCAAAATTTTTTGATGAATACCTGGAAGAACTGAAACAGATCACAGATATTTCTAAAATTGATTATCTGGTAGTCAGCCATACTGAGCCGGATCATGCAGGCAGTGTGGAGAAGCTTCTGGAGATCAACCCGGGCATCAAGATCATTGCTACAGGATGTGCGGTTAATTTTCTGAAAGAGATTGTAAATGGTGACTTTACCTCAATTACTGTAAAAGACAACCAGGAAATGAAGATTGGTGACAAAACCCTGAAATTCATGATCGTGCCAAATCTGCACTGGCCGGATACTATGTATACTTATATCGAAGAGGAGCAGATTCTGGTAACCTGTGACTCCTTTGGCTCTCATTATGGGTTTAAAGAGATTCTTCTGAGCAAGGTAACAGACTGGGAAGGGTATATGCGTGCCACCAAATATTATTTCGATAATATTATCGGGCCTTTTAAGCCTTATATGCGGAAAGCCCTTGAGAGAGTACGGGAACTGGATATATCCATGATCTGCACCGGGCACGGACCTGTACTGGATTCTAAGATTGATTTTATTTTGGATACCTATGAAGAATGGTGCACAGTTGTTAATCCCAATAAGAAAAAAACAGTGGTGATTCCCTATGTCAGCGCTTATGGCTATACGAAAGAACTGGCAGAGACCATTGCCAGGGGAATCGAAGAGAGCGGTGATATTGATGTGCGCCTGTATGATATGGTGGAGACAGATCAGGGAAAAGTTCTGGAAGAACTGGGATTTGCCGATGGATTCCTTTTAGGGTCTCCAACCATTGTAGGAGAGGCTTTAAAACCTATCTGGGATCTGACCACTTCTATCTTTGCAGGGACGCATGGCGGTAAACTGGCAGGTGCGTTTGGAAGCTATGGATGGAGCGGAGAGGCGGTGCCTCATCTGATCGAAAGACTGAAACAGCTGAAAATGCGGGTGCCGGATGACGGATTCCGTGTAAAATTCAAACCGGGAAAAGAAAATCTCATTGATGCCTATGATTATGGATATAATTTCGGATGTCTGCTTCAGAATAAAGAGAATGCAAAGAAGAAAACAGGAACCAGGCAGCTGGTAAAATGCCTGGTCTGCGGAGAAATATTCGATGCATCCATGGAAGTATGCCCTGTTTGTGGAGTAGGAAAAGAGAATTTTGTACCTGTGGATGCAGAAGAAAGTTCCTACAGAAACGATACAAAGAATTTTTATGTAATCTTAGGCGGCGGGGCAGCAGGCTTCTATGCTGCTTCGGCAATTCGGGAGAGAGACACGACGGGTTCTATTGTAATGGTTTCCAATGAGCCTTATCGTCCTTACAACCGTCCTATGCTGACAAAATCAATCATGGCAGACCTGACAGAGGATCAGATCGCCATTCAGGAAGAAAAATGGTTTGAAGAGCAGAATATCCATCTCCTTCTTGGCAGACAGGTTACGGCAATTGATACGGAGAAGAAAGAAGTCATTCTGGACAATGAGATGAAGCTTATATACACCAAATTAATCTATGCACTGGGCTCGGAGTGTTTTATTCCGCCAATTCCGGGACACGAAAAGAAGGGTGTAGTTGCTGTACGCCGTCTGGAAGATACCAGAAAGATTGAAGAAATGCTTCCGAATGTGAAGCATGTGGCTGTGATCGGCGGAGGCGTTTTGGGACTGGAAGCTGCCTGGGAGATGAAGAAAGCAAAATGTGATGTAACAGTACTGGAGCTTGCCCCTCAGCTTATGGGACGGCAGCTCGACGATGGAGCGTCCGATATGCTGAAAACGATCAGCCAGGCACAGGGAATACAGATCCGCACCGGGGTTCAGATTGAAGAAATCCAGGGAGAAGATAAAGTGAGCGGAGTCAGACTTGCAGGAGGAGAAGTGATACCAGCAGAGCTGGTAATCGTGTCAGCAGGCGTACGCGCCAACACAGCTGTTGCACAGGAAGCAGGAATTGAGACAGAACGTGCTGTGGTGGTAAATGAAAGGATGGAAACCAGTGTACCGGATATTTATGCCTGCGGTGACTGTGCACAGTATCAGGGGATCAACTATGCTATCTGGCCGCAGGCAGTAGAACAGGGCAAGACGGCAGGGGCAAATGCTGCAGGAGAAGTGACTGCATATGAAACCGTTCCGGCTGCCTTAAGCTTCCATGGCATGAGGACTGCCCTGTTTGCGGCAGGAGACAACGGAAAGAGATCTGACCTGATTTATAAGACTGTAGAATTTAAGGATATGGGTAAGAAACAGTATCAGAAATATTATTTTCTGAATAACCGGCTGTGCGGCGTGATACTGATCGGAGATGTGAGCCGTATGGCAGAAATGACACAGGCTTTGGAAAGACATGCTTCTTATCAGGAAATCATGAAATAGAACAGAAGAACAAGAATACCGCCCGGAGAAGGTGAAGTCTCCGGGCGGTATTCTTGCTTTTGGCATCCTTCTAATTTTCTGCCGCTTTATTAATACAGGAAATTGCATTCAGGCTTCGTGGATAGCCGATATAGGGCAGACACTGAGACACGACCCTGATCAGAAAAGCCTTGTCATTTCCCAGATTCATATTCCCTTTGGCATGAGCGGTCAGTTGGGGTTCACAGCCGCCCTGAGCTGCCAGGAAACAGAATGTGATCATTTCTCTCTGCTTTAGGTCAAGTCCGTTCCGAGTGTAATAATCTCCGAAACAGTTAGCTGCCAGCCAGCGGTTGATATGCCCGGTCTTCCATGCTTCTTTCATGTGCTCACCGAAGATTTCAGCTTGAGCGGCAGCTCCTTTTTCCAGACGATTGTCCATAGTAGCTGTTGCCTGTCCTTCCAGGGGAAGTTTTACACCGCGGGAGGTCAGGATATCATTAACGGCATCCAGGAAAGGCAGTACACGCCCGATTCCCAGATAGTCTACTGCCTGGTATACCACTTCCTTTACCATTACAGGAGTCAGACCTGCGTCCAGTGCCCGGGGCAGCTCCAGGCGGAATTCATCAATTCCCTGGCATCCGAGAAGCGCAGCCAGAACAGCCATGTGACGTAAGGGTTCCTCCAGCGTCTGTCCTTCTTCATTTATGACCTCGTCAAAGGCAAAATGCTCGAAGCATTCCATAAATTCGGGATCTGTACTATAATAATCTCTCATTTCACTTTCCTCCTCAGAGATTGGAATAGACATCATCTTCCACTGCTTCCAGCCATTCGTTGCTGGTTTCGGTTCCGGGAACTTCAAAAGCAATGTGGGAGAACCAGCTGTCAGCTTTTGCCCCGTGCCAGTGCTTTACCTCCGGCGGGATAACGATGACAGTGCCTGGTTCAAGGCTCACAGGATCTTTGCCTTCTTCCTGGTACCAGCCGCTTCCTGCTGTACAGATCAGAATCTGTCCACCGCCGGTTTTGGCGTGATGGATATGCCAGTTATTGCGGCATCCTGGTTCAAAGGTAACATTTGCCAGAGAAATCGGGCTTGTGTGTGGGTCTGTAAGAGGATTTAAGTAGGAGTTGCCGATAAAATACTGGGAAAAAGCACTGTTCTCTGTTCCTAAACCAAATACATTTGTTTTGTCAAAAGTTTCTTTGTCCTGAATTTTCATAATTGTATGCCTCCTAGAGATATTTTTATAAAAAGATATAAGTATCTACTTTGGAACACTTATATTGTAGGCCGTATATTAAAAAAAGTCTAATGCCTATATTCAATTCCTGATAATGCCTGAAAGGTATTAATATCCGACCGGTGCTGAAACTGAGAGATTTTTTGAGGAATATCCGGAAGAAGAAGACTGTGTGGGTCTCTGCCGTTTTTTAACAGCACTTATGAGAAACAGGGACATGCAGCCAGAACTTATTCTTCCGGTAGGAAATTAATCCTTCATCCTGCATTCTGGAAAGTTCTTTGGACAAAGCGCTCCTCTCAACACACAGATAGTCCGCCATCTGCTGGCGGTTAAAGGGAAGTTCAAGGGGATTTCTTTCCTGACGGAGAGCTTCATCGGACAGGTAGGCGATAACCCGGTCCCTTATAGATTTTGGGGTGATGTAGTCTATCTTTCTGTTGAGATTCAGATTTTTTGAGGCAAGGGTAAAGAGCAGGTTCTGGATCAGCCGATTATGAAACGCGCAGCTGGAAGAACAGGTGGAAAGGACTCTTTTCACATTGAGAAAAAGAACTTCACAGTCACCGGCGGCACAGACCCGAAAGGGAAATGTTTCTCCCTTTATACAGGCATAGACTTCTGCAAAAATCTGTCCCGGGGCAATAGGAGAGAGGATCTGCTGGTTGCCCCACAAGTCCTCTTTTAAAAGATGGACAGAGCCGGACAGAAGAAGCCCCAGGGAATCGGTGGTATCGCCGGCGCGAAAGATAATTTCGCCTTTTTTATAACAGCGCTTTCTGGCATCCAGACATTTCAGCATTACCAGGGCATCTTTTTCTTCAATGCCCCGGAAAAGAGTAGAATTTAAAACAGGATCCATGACAATTCTCCTTCGAAATATAGATAAGAGTATAATTGGGGGTTGAATATTTGAGACTATTATACACGAACGCAGAAAAAACAAAAAGCAAAACCGTTTTAAAACCATTGATTTTCAGCAGAAAATTGAATATACTAAAAATACAGGTGATTTCGGAGACAAGGAGACTTGTCTCCGTTTGCATATGAAAGACTGTATATTAAATTATAGAGGAAAGAGGTTTCAGAACATGAAAGAACAGCTTACAAAAAATGATGTAAAGAAGATTGAGGAGGAGATAGAATACCGAAAGCTGGTAGTGAGAAAAGAAGCCATAGAAGCAGTAAAAGAGGCGAGAGCACAGGGGGATCTCAGCGAAAATTTTGAGTATTATGCCGCCAAAAGAGATAAGAATAAAAATGAAAGCAGGATTCGCTATCTGGAGAGAATGCTTAAAACAGCCTCTATTGTGGAGGATCATTCCAAATCGGACGAAGTGGGGCTGAATAATCTGGTGGATATCTATTTTGAAGATGATGACGAGACAGAACGATATAAACTGGTGACTTCTATTAGGGGAAATTCCCTGGACAATAAGATCAGCATTGAATCTCCATTGGGAAAGGCCATTCTGGGACATAAAAAAGGGGACCGTGTGCTGGTAAAAATCAGCGATACAGCAGGATATTATGTAGAGATCAGAGAAATCATAAAGAATACAGATGATCAGGAAGATCAGATTCGCAGTTTTTAACATAAATTTAACATAAAGCTTTCAAAAATTTTACATAGCCTACCTATAATGGGGCAGAATGAGAAAAAGAAAAGGAGAAAACTAATGGATTTTTTCAGTATATTGACTTTGATCGGAGGGCTTGCCCTGTTCCTGTATGGAATGCATGTAATGGGAGACGGGCTTTCTAAAGTTTCAGGAGGAAAGATGGAACAGATCCTGGAAAATCTTACCTCCAATCCCTTAAAAGCAGTGGGACTGGGGGCACTGGTGACAGCTGTGATCCAGTCGTCCTCTGCTACGACCGTCATGGTAGTGGGATTTGTAAATTCCGGAATCATGAAACTGTCTCAGGCAGTCGGCGTGATCATGGGAGCAAATATCGGAACTACTGTTACTTCCTGGATCCTGAGCCTGTCGGGAATCGAGAGCGATAATTTTTTTATCCAGCTTTTTAAACCAACGTCTTTTTCCCCCGTTCTGGCAATTGTAGGGGTTGCATTTCTGCTTTTTGCAAAGAGCGAGAAAAAGAAGGATATCGGTACTATTTTTCTGGGATTTGCAGTGCTGATGTTTGGTATGGAGAGTATGAGCGGGGCAGTGAAACCGCTGGCGGATGTTCCTGAATTTACAGGGATCCTGACAGCATTTTCCAATCCTCTTCTGGGAATGCTGGCAGGCGCGCTCCTGACTGCAGTGATTCAGAGTTCTTCCGCTTCAGTGGGAATCCTTCAGGCACTGTGCGTGACTGGAGCTGTCAGTTACGGCGTGGCCCTGCCTATTATTTTGGGACAGAATATCGGTACCTGCGTGACAGCGCTTCTGTCATCTATCGGTGCAAAGAAGAATGCAAAAAGGGCGGCAATGGTGCATCTGTATTTTAATCTGATCGGAACAGCTGTCTTTATGGTGCTGTTCTACGGAATGAATCTGTTTTTTCATTTTACTTTTCTGGATCATGCGGCAAATGCAGCCGGCATTGCAGTTATGCACAGTGCTTTTAACGTATTTGCCACAGCGCTTCTCCTGCCCTTTGCAAAGGTACTGGAAAAGCTTGCCTGCCTTACAATCCGGGACAAAGACACGGACCAGAAGGAAGAGGAAGAGGTCGTACAGCTGGATATGCGCTTTCTGGATCAGCCGGCTTTTGCCATGGAGCAGAGCAGGGGCGCGGCGAGAAAGATGGCAGAGATCTCCAAAACAGCACTGTTTACAGCGCTTTCTCTTTTCCAGGGTTTTACAGAGGAAAAGGCAGCGGCTGTGGAGCTGGAGGAGCAGAAAGCTGACGCTTACGAGGATGCCCTCGGGACCTATCTGGTAAAACTGGGACAAAAAGATATGAATGCAAAAGACAGCACAGATCTGTCAGTGATTCTTCACTGTATCGGAGATTTTGAGAGGATTTCCGATCATGCGGTAAACCTGATGGAATCTGCACGGGAAATGCATGAGAAACAGATGCATTTTTCTCCCAAAGCAGAAGAAGAATTAAAAGTGATCTCCAGAGCAGTCACAGATATTGTAAACCTTTCTTATCAGGTGTTTTCAGAGGAAAATAGGGAACTGGCAAGAGCAGTGGAGCCGTTGGAACAGGTAATTGACGATCTGAACCAGGAACTGAAAACACGTCATGTGCGCAGGCTGAGAGAAGGAAAGTGTACCATAGAACAGGGCTTTGTGCTCTCTGATATCACTACAGATATGGAGCGGATCGCAGACCATTGCTCCAACATTGCGGTCTGTATCCTTCAGGCTGCCAGAGACAGTTTTGACACCCACAGTTATCTTCAGAAAGTGGAGGACAGCGGGGAATTTGAACGCATGATAAAGGAGACAAAGATGCAGTATCTTCTCCCTTAAAAGATCCGGGCGAAAAGGGAGGATACAGATACAGCAAGAATATTTTGCAGATGTAACAGGGGGTAAAAAAGTGATTTACTGTGTGGAAGATGAGCGGAATATCAGAGAACTTCTGGTCTATACCCTGGGCACCACAGGATATGAGGCAAAGGGGATGGGGGACGGAAAAGAATTGGAAAAAGCGCTGAAAGAAGAGATACCCCAGCTGATCCTTCTGGATATTATGCTTCCGGGAGAGGATGGCTATTCCATTCTGGAAAAGCTGAAGGGCGATGAGGCTACCAGAGATATTCCGGTCATTATGGTAACGGCAAAAGAGGCGGAATACGATAAAGTAAGAGGACTGGAAGGCGGTGCGGATGATTATATTACAAAGCCTTTTGGTATGATGGAATTTATTGCGCGCGTAAAGGCTGTGCTGAGAAGGAGCAAAAAACATACAGGGGAGAAAGAATTCTTCTACAAAGGCCTGAAAGTAAATGTAGAGAGACGCCAGGTGTGGGACAGGGACAGAAGCGTAGAACTGACGTTAAAGGAATTTGAACTGCTGCGGTATTTGATAGAAAATCAGGGAATTGTCCTGAGCAGAAATCAGATCCTGGAAAAAATCTGGGGCTATGAATTTGCCGGAGAGACCAGAACTGTGGATGTACATATCAGGACCCTGCGGCAGAAGCTGGGGGATTCCGGATTTCTCATTGAGACGGTGAGAGGTGTGGGATACCGCATAGGAGATAAGCAATGAAGCAGCGGATCATGAATAACGTATGCTTTTTGGTAGTACTTTCTGTTCTGATCAGTTTTCTTGCGGCAAGTGCGGTAATGTATCAGAAAAACAGCGCTGCTATACAGCAGGATGTAAAAAATGAGGCAGAATATCTCAGGTATGCAGTGGAAAATATGGGAGAAGATTACCTGGATGCGGAGGTGGGAAGACTTACTACCTGCCGCATAACTCTTACTTCACAGGAAGGGAAGCTACTTTTTGATTCGGAAGAAGATACCTATTTGGACAAGGATTATACCGGCAGTCCGGATATGCTGGAAGCCGAAAAAGAGGGAATGGGAGAATATATGACCTTTTCAGAGGCGATGTCCAGGCAGACTTTCTTTTGTTCCGTGAAGCTGGAAAACGGGGATATTTTGAGAGTAGCAAAAGATATGGACAGTGTTTTCCATACAATCATGTCCAGTGTTACACTTTTAGGGCTCCTGCTGGTATTTATATTGGCAGTGGCATTTATCCTGGTAGAATGGCAGACTAAGAAGCTGATCGAACCGATCAACCGGCTGGATCTGGAGAAACCTCTGAAAAATGTCCAGTATGAGGAGCTGCGGCCTCTTTTAAAAAGAGTAGACGAGCAGAACAGACAGATTGCCAAGCAGGTGGAAGAACTGCAGCAGGCAGAGTCTGTGAGAAGAGAATTTTCCGCAAATGTGTCCCATGAGCTGAAGACGCCTCTTATGTCTATCTCCGGCTATGCGGAGATCATGAAGAATGGAATGGTACGCCAGGAGGATATCCCGGAATTCGCCGGGAGGATCTATGATGAGGCAAGCAGGCTTACAAGCCTTGTCCAGGATATCATTGAAATTTCCAAGCTGGATGAAAACAATGGAGAAATGCCTTTTGAGGCAGTGGATCTGTATGAGCTGATGGAAGATATCTGCCAGAATCTTACCCTTCCTGCCAAGAAAAGAAAAGTTACTATCCAGACAGAAGGAAATAATGTGGAGATTTATGGTGTGCGGCATATACTTTACGAAATGCTCTACAATCTTACAGACAATGCGATTAAATATAACAAAGAGGGCGGATGGGTAAAGGTCCGTCTTTTCCAGGAGCAGGAACAGGTGTGTTTCAGTGTGGAAGATAACGGGATCGGGATTGCCAAGGAAGAACAGGAAAGAATTTTTGAAAGATTCTACCGGGTAGATAAAAGCCATTCCAGAAAGACCGGAGGAACCGGATTGGGGCTTTCTATCGTAAAACACGGAGCAGCCCTTCATGATGCCAGGATTGAACTGAACAGTGAACCGGGAAATGGCACAAAGATCCAGGTCTGGTTTTCAAAAAAGAAAATCCTCTGAAAAAAACATCCCTGCCAAAAGCCAGATTTGAGAGCTTTTGGCAGGGATGTTTTTTAATATTTTCTCCAGGTATCTCTTACGAATAAAAGTAAGAGTGGGAAAAGCTCCAGCCTTCCCGCCAGCATATCAAAGGTCAGCACCAGAGTTGCTCCGCCTGAGAAGATGGAGAAGTTCTGGGTAGGTCCTGCAAGCTCAAGACCCGGACCGATATTGTTCAGAGTTGCAGCTACACTGGTAAAGTTAGAGATCAAGTCATGATTGTCAAAACCTACCAGAAGGACAGAAAAAGTAAATACAAGCACATAGACAATCAGAAATACATTAGTAGCCCGAACTACTTCATGTTCCACGCAGGCGCCATCCATCTTCACTTTCCTGACACTTCGCGGATGGAGAAGAGTATGCAGTTCCTTGTTAATGGTTTTGACCAGAATGATCAAACGGGAAACTTTAATACCGCCTCCGGTACTGCCGGCACAGGCGCCCACAAACATCAGCATTACAAGAATTGTTCTGGAAACCTCAGGCCAGAGATTAAAATCTGTGGTGGCATAACCTGTAGTAGTAATAATAGAGCCTACCTGGAATGCGGACTGCTGAAGCGCTTCCGGGAAACCAGAGTACATATCCTGGATGTTAAAGGCGATCACCAGTATGGAAACTGCGATGATACCCAGGTAGCAGCGCACCTCTTCCATAGAAAAAGCCTGGCGGAACTTTCTGATCAGAAGCAGATAGTAGGCGTTGAAATTAATACCGAATAAAATCATAAAGATAGTCACTACCACCTGAAGGTAGACGGAATAGCCGGCCATACTGTCATTTTTAATACCAAAACCTCCGGTTCCGGCGGTGCCGAAGCTGATGCACAGGGTATCGAAGATGGGCATTCCTCCTGCTAAGAGAAATATTATCTCCAACAAAGTCAGAGCTACATAAATTCCGTAAAGAATTTTTGCTGTGGACTGAACCTTTGGAACTAGTTTACTGACGGTAGGACCCGGGCTTTCTGCTTTCATCAGGTTCATATGGGAGCCGCCTGCCATATGAAGGAATGACAAAAGAAACACAAGGACGCCCATGCCGCCGATCCAGTGAGTAAAGCTGCGCCAGAGGAGAACGCACTTGGGAAGGACTTCCACATCCGTCAGAATACTTGCGCCGGTGGTTGTGAAACCGGAAACAGTCTCAAATAAAGCATCAATAACATTTGTGATACTTCCGCTGAACAGAAAAGGAAGGGCGCCCATGACGCTCATGACGATCCAGCTGAGAGCTACGCTTACAAAGCCTTCTTTTACATAGAAAATTTTATTTTTCGGTTTCTTTCTGGTGAGAGCCAGTCCGAACAGGAGACACAGCAGTCCTGAAAGTACAAATGCCCAGCCGCTGTATTCCTGATAGATCAGGGCGGCAATGCAGGGCAGAATCATAAAAGCAGCTTCAAACTTCAAAACATATCCGATGATATAAGACACAATTCCGTAATTCATATGCTCCTCCCAGATGTTATTTCTTCAAGATGTCAGTCAGGTCATGAAGCCCTTTTGCAGTAGTGACAATGACTACAGTATCTCCTGGCAGGATCTGGTCCTGGCCGCGGGGAATCTGAACCTTGCCGTTTCTGTTGATGCAGGCTACAAGAAGATTGTCTTTTAAATTCAGACCAGACAGAGGAATTCCTGTGACGGCAGAAGTTTCTTTTACAGCAAATTCCAACGCCTCTGCATGGTTGTCCAGAATCTGATACAGTGTTTCTACATTGCTCCCCAAAGAGTTTTCCAGGGCACGGACATAACGCAGAATATAATCTGCGGTAATGTATTTGGGATAAATGACGCTGCCCAAGTCCAGGCTTTCCACAATATCGTCAAAGGCAATACGGTTTACCTTGGTGACCAGTTTTGCGGAAGAATTTTTTTTGGCAAACAGAGAAAGGAGAATATTCTCTTCATCCATATTTGTCAGAGTAACAAAAGACTCTGTCTGTGTAAGTCCCTCCTGGAGAAGGAGTTTTTTGTCTGTACCATCTCCGCAGATAACGGTAACTGTGGGAAGCAGTTCGCTTAATTCATCACAGCGCTTTTTGTTGGATTCAACAATACGCACACGGATTTTCATGTCAGATAAAAGGGCTGCCAGATAATAACCCAAAGTGCCGCCGCCTACGATCAGGGATGTTTTCACCTGGTGGGTATGGACACCAATCTTTTTGAAGAAAGCAGCAGAGTTTTTAGGAGAGGCAATAATGGAAACCAGATCATTGTCAT
>CALWHD010000099.1 GCA_944380235.1 uncultured Blautia sp. | reverse complement strand
TATTTTTTATACTGTTTTTTCTCATGATATCCTTTCCTATCTTGGGACTTCCACCATAATATAAGCTTCGACTTTATCTTCTTCCTTAATGTCATTAAAGTCTTCAAAAACAAGACCGCATTCATATCCTGCTTTTACTTCCTTCACATCGTCTTTGAATCTCTTTAAGGAAGCAAGAGCTCCTTCATAGATCTGCTCTCCGTCTCTGGTGATACGCACCTTGCAGTTTCTCTGGAACATACCGTCAAGCACATAAGAACCTGCGATATTTCCCACACCGGAAGCTTTGAAGATCTGGCGCACTTCACCATGTCCGATGACTTTTTCTTCATAGATCGGATCCAGCATACCTTTCATGGCAGCTTCCACATCTTCGATCGCCTGGTAGATTACCCTGTACAGGCGAAGATCTACTCCTTCCTGCTCTGCCACTGCCTTTGCAGTAGCGTCAGGACGCACGTTGAAACCGATAATAATTGCATTGGAAGCGCTTGCCAGTGTCACGTCGGATTCGTTGATGGCACCCACACCGCCGTGGATAACTTTTACTACAACTTCCTCGTTGGAAAGTTTCACCAGACTCTGTTTTACTGCTTCCACAGAACCCTGTACATCTGCTTTTACAATAATAGGAAGCTCTTTTAAATTTCCTGCCTGGATCTGGCTGAACAGATCGTCCAGGGACATCTTTGCCTTGGTCTCTTCCAGAAGTCTGTTCTTGTTTTCTGATACAAAGGTTGCCGCAAAATTCTTGGCTTCTTTGTCATTCTCCGTCACTACCAGGATTTCTCCGGCATTAGGCACATCGCTTAATCCCAGGATCTCAACTGGTGTTGACGGACCAGCCTCTTTTACTTTTCTTCCCTTATCATCGATCATGGCGCGGACTTTACCGGAGCAGGCACCGGCTGCGATGAAATCTCCTACTCTTAAAGTACCTTTCTGCACCAGAATCGTTGCAACAGGTCCTTTTCCTTTATCCAGCTCTGCTTCAATGACCAGACCTCTGGCTCTTCTGTTGGGATTTGCTTTCAATTCTGCAACTTCAGCAGTCAGAAGGATCATTTCCAGAAGAGTTTCAATTCCTTCTCCTGTGTGAGCAGATACCGGAACAAAAATAGTGCTTCCGCCCCAGTCTTCCGGAATCAGTTCGTATTCGGAAAGTTCCTGCTTTACTCTCTCAATATTTGCACTTGGCTTATCAATCTTATTAATGGCAACGATGATTTCTACACCTGCAGCTTTCGCATGATTGATGGCTTCCACAGTCTGAGGCATGACACCGTCATCTGCGGCAACTACCAGAATAGCGATATCTGTGGCATTTGCACCGCGCATACGCATAGCAGTAAACGCTTCATGGCCCGGTGTGTCCAGGAAGGTGATCTTCTGTCCGTTGACTGTTACCATGTAAGCGCCGATATGCTGTGTAATTCCTCCTGCTTCCCGGTCTGTGACATGAGTATTCCGGATACAGTCAAGAAGGGAAGTCTTACCATGATCAACATGACCCATGACACAGACTACCGGCGGTCTTGGAATCATATCCTCTTCTCTTTCCTCATCCTCTTTTAACAGTTCTTCGATCACATCTACCTTTTCTTCCGGCTCTGCGATAATATCATAGTCCAGGGCAATCTCCTGTGCTTTTTCAAAATCGATCTCATGGTTGACTGTAACCATAATGCCTTCCATGAAAAGTTTTTTCACAATAACAGAAGGCTGCATCTTCATCTTGTCAGCCAGTTCACGGATTGTCATCTTTTCCGGAAGTGTAATTTCCTTTACCTCTTCCTTTTTCTCTTCTTTTGCGTGGCTGACAGGTTTCTGAAGCTGAAGTGCTTTCGGAATCTTCTGTGCCTGACGGCGGCCTCCCTGATTCGGACGTTTTCCACCGCCCTGATTCTGGTATTCATCCCTTCTGTTGTCTTTCTTTTTATTTTCTCTGTTTGCCTTACGGCTGTCTTTTTCTACAAACTCCAGGTTAGGGCTTTCAAATTTCATGCCCTGGTCTCTTCTGGAATCATTTCTTCCTTCATTTCTCTGTCCGAAACGGCTGTTATTGGAACGGCTGCCTCCTTTGTTCTCTCCATTTCCTCCAAAGCGGTTTCCGGAACGATCCGGACGGTCGGAACGGTCAGAATTATTAAATCTGTTGCCTCCTCTGTTCTCTCCATTTCCGCTGAAACGGCCTCCGGAACGGTCGGAATTGCTGAACCGATTTCCTCCCCGGCTGTTTCTGTCTGAATTATTATTAAATCTTCCGCCGGAACGGTTCTCTGCCCCTCCCCGGCTGTTGTTCTGGCGTCCCTCTCCATTCTGCGGACGATTATTATTCGGACGGTTGTTTCTGCTGTTCTCCTGTTTCATTGAACCTTGTGTACCTCTATTTTCTCCCTGACGTCTGTTTTCATTCTTCTGATCCTGATTTCCATTTGCCTGGCGCTGAGGCTTTTGTCTTCTCTCCGGCATGTGGCTGGCATTCTGAGGGCGGAATACCTGAATAAATTTTTTCTTAGGCTTTTCACCGTCTTCTTTTTTTGCTGCTCCGCCTGCTCCTGCCGCGGAAGAATTCCCCTTTTTGAAGTTTGCCCTCACCATTGCCGCGTCTGCATCTTCCACATTGCTCATATGGCTGGTTAAATCTATATTTTTGGATTTCAGAAAATCTAAAATCTCTTTGTTTGTTTTGTTTAGTTCTTTTGCAAGTTCATACACTCTCAGTGTTGACATATATTGCCCTCCTTCTATTGTTCATGTCTGACTTTTTCCAATTTTTTCACCGTTGCCGCAGAAAAGTTTTCATCTGTCATTGCCAGAGTAGCTCTGTATTCCTTTCCTATGGCGCTTCCCAACTCCTCCTTTGTCCCGATAGTATAAAAAGGCACCTCATAATAGCTGCACATATCTCTGAATTTCTTTTTTGTATTTTCGGAAGCGTCTTCGGCAGTAAGTACCAGGTATGCGCTGCCGGACCTGACTGCTTTCTCGCAGGCAAATTCTCCGCTTACCACTTTTCCGGCTTTTGCCGCAAGTCCCAGAAGGGACAGTTCTTTATGATTGTTCAAATTTTTCAAACTCCTTTTTCAGGCTCTCATAAACCTCCCGGGGAACCGGTGTTTTTAAGGAACGCTCCAGTCCTTTATTTTTCATTGCTTTCTCCAGGCATTCACCGGAAAAGCACAGATAAGCGCCTCTTCCGTTTTTCCTGCCTGTAGTATCCAGGATAATAGTATCTTCCGCCGTTTTCAGGACGCGCATCATTTCCTTCTTGCTCTTCATTTCCCCGCATCCCACACATTTACGCATAGGGATCTTACGCACTGTACTCATAAAATCTCACCTTATTCTTCTTCAGATACGGTTTCAGCTGCATTTCCCATGATTTCTTCCGCTTCCGGATTTTCTTCTGCTTCGATCTCCTGAACTTCCTCGTATCCTTCTTCATATTCTCTTTCATAGAAATCAAATTCACCGGACTCTCTTGCCTGCGTCTCACTCTTGATGTCAATCTTGAATCCAGTCAGCCTTGCAGCAAGTCTTGCATTCTGTCCTTCTTTTCCGATTGCCAGGGAAAGCTGGAAATCAGGTACAATGACCATAGCCGTCTTCTCATCCGGATCTGCCATAACAGAGATGACCTTTGCCGGACTCAATGCATTCTCAATGAGGATAGCAGGGTTGTCGCTCCAGTTAATGATATCGATCTTTTCGCCTCTTAGTTCTTCTACAATAGAATTTACTCTGGCACCGTTGACACCCACACAGGCTCCTACCGGATCCACATCCGGATCATTGCTCCAGACTGCGATCTTGGTCCGGGATCCCGCTTCCCTTGCAATACTTTTAATTTCCACAGTACCGTCCCTGACCTCAGTAACTTCTGCCTCAAACAGACGTTTTACCAGTTCCGGGTGAGTTCTGGATACCAGAATCTTAGGTCCCTTGGGCGTATCTTTGACTTCCAGGATATATACTTTGATCCTCTCTGTAGGACGGAAGACTTCACCTTTGACTTGTTCATTCTCTGACAGCACAGCATCTGCTTTTCCAAGATTAATGCTGTATCCTCTTCCCATACTTCTCTGTACGATTCCAGTCACCACATCTTTCTCTTTTCCGTAGTACTGATTGAAGATAACCTTTCTCTCCTCTTCACGGATTTTCTGAAGGATCACATTCTTAGCATTTTGTGTGGCGATACGTCCGAATTCTTTTGATTTAATTTCCACATTCACCACATCGCCCACTGTGTACTGGGAATTCAACATCTTTGCATCTGCAAGGCTGATCTCCATCACCGGATCATGAACCTCTTCCACTACTGTTTTTTCTGCAAAAACACCAAAATCACAGGTATCCGGATTGATATTTACTTTTACATTATCCGCCTTTCCGAAATGGTTTTTGCATGCCTGGAGCAGAGACTGTTCAATAGCTTCCAAAAGAGTATTTTTACTGATGGATTTTTCCTTTTCCAGAATCTCAAGGGCTTCTAATAATTCTGTGTTCATTTTTTTTTTTTTTTAAATTAAAAATCGAATGCGAGACGGATCAAGGCAATGTCTGACTTCTGAAAAGTCATCTCTTCTCCCTCACATGCAATGGTCACACTGTTCTCATCATATGCAGTCAGAATGCCGTAAAATTCCTTTTCTCTGTTTATGGCACGGTAGGTTCTGATTTCCAGCTCCTTTCCCATACTTCTTTTATAATCCTTCTCCTTTTTCAAAGGTCTTCCAAGACCCGGCGAACTTACTTCCATAATATAGGCTTCATCAATAAAGTCAGTTTCATCAAGCTTATCAGAAAATGCCCTGCTGACTACTTCACAGTCATCTACTGTGATCCCGCCTGGTTTGTCGATATACGCGCGCAGATAAAAATTGCTTCCTTCTTTCACATACTCCACATCCACCAGTTCAAAACCATGCTCTTCTACAATGGGGATAAGCAGCTGCTCTGCCTTCTGTTCATAAACTTCCTTTTTTCCCACGGATTCACCTTCTTTCTTTCATGCCTTTTGCGCAAATAAGAGTGGACCATGCGGCCCACTCTTATGCTGAAACAACTGTCAAGTTCTATATAAGAATAACATTAAATCCCAAAACATGCAAGTGCTTTTTTCTATATGGAAAATCCTCTGAAATCCCCATTCAGCTCCTCCGGCTCCCTTATCGCCACACGATTACCAGAAGCCTGTCGTTTGTCCCGTAATAAGTTTTCCAGGAATAAGCTGTTCCCGGCAGCAAAGCTGTAGAATTCTGTACTGCATTCTCAATAAGAGAACCGTGGACAAGAGCATCTACCGCCTCACTATAAGCATCCTCTGTAGCATATTTCAGCTCTGTCATCTCTGCTCCCTGCTCCAGTTCTCTCTGAAGCAGCTGATACAGAGCTTCTCTGTCAAAGACATCAAAGAGGCAGCCTTTGTTCCTGTAATAATTATAGCTGTCATCTGTACAGGACGGAAGAGGAATGGTCCCATCTGCTGTGTGGGTATCCTGGATCTCTTCATCCGGACAGCACAGATAGCTGTAAGAGATATACAAGTCCTCCTCCTCCGGATTCTGATATCCGGGATTGCCCCAGGTGGTATCTACATAGTAATATTGGCTTCCGATCTTTACCAGGTTCCATGCATGACTTATATTTTCCTCTCCTGCGGTTCCTGTGACCAGTGTGCAGAAAATGCCCATACGGTTCAGCAGATACTGGGTCGCTTTTGCATATCCCATACACACTGTACTCCCCTCCAGAAATACACTGCGGATATTCTGGTTCTGCGGGCTGTCCTGCCGGTAATGTACCTGACTGATAAGTGTCTCATATACAAATTTGATCTTTTCGTAAGTGTCTGCCCCTTCGGGCACCTGGGAAATCCACTGGTCTGCCTTGGTCTCGATCTGAACTTTCAGCTGCTGTGCTTCTTCCCTGTCTGCCTGGTACTCCGGGCATATACTCAGATCTGTCACTTCTCCAGACTGCAGTTCTCTGTAAGAGAAACTGCAGGTTCCGTCGGTCCAGAAATACTCCGGATGATCTGCCATCACCAGCTTCACAATTTTCTCCAGACTTTCAGTACTCACCGCTGTGACAGGGATCTCTTCCTGAAAGGCTTCGATTCCTGCTGCAATCTGCCTGTATACTTCTTTTTCCTCTTCCTCCAGGCAGGAGTATCCATAATAAAGAGTTTCCTCTTCTTCTGTAATATTGCGCTGGGGAAGTTCCTGCTCTTCCTCCGCTTCCTGTCCTTGTTCTGTCGCGGCCGCCTTTATTTGCCGGGCGGTCTCTCTTAAACCGTCAAATGTCTCTCCCATATTCTCTGCACTGCACCCTGCCATGGTAAATACCATCACAGCAAGCAGTGCTGCGGCTGCTCTTCTGATCTCTCTGCACCTCCGTCCTAGACGCGTACCTTTGTTCCCTTGCTGTCTCTGTTTGCCAGTTTTAGTTTATTTAATATCATTTTTTTCTGCCGGTACTCCACCGTATACTCTGTGCGGCTCTCCAGCATATAGGCATGCTCTACTTCATCCTTCTCCCCTAAACGGATTCCCCTCACACCCAGGGCGTTTTTCTTCTTCTCTGGGACCTGGTCCTTTAAAAATTTCAGGAAATATCCCTCTTTTGTCTGTAAAACCACATGCTCCATCGTGTCTGCCGCCTGTACCAGTACCAGCCGGTCTCCCTCTGCCAGCTTAGTAGCCGCAATGGTCCTCTTTGACACCTCAAATTCTTCTCCGTCCACCAGTTTTATCATTCCCCTTGCTGTCACAAAACAGAGTTTTGCATTCTTGATCTGTTCCAGGACTTCCACCTGCAGCACCTGCTCTGTGGCACTGTCATAGTTGCTCACATTATCAATAGGGGTCCCTTTATCCCTGAATTTTCCAAAGGGCAGATCCAGTATCTTGATGGTGTGCATTCTTCCCGCATCTGTAAAGACACAGATCTTTTCTGTATTTTTGCAGGGCAGTACATATTTGCTTTCACTGTCCGCAGTCTCCTTATTTCTCTCATAGACAGATTTTTCCACTGTCCTGGCATATCCGAACCGGTCCAT
Organism: uncultured Blautia sp.; assembly: GCA_944380235.1. GTDB lineage: Bacteria > Bacillota > Clostridia > Lachnospirales > Lachnospiraceae > Blautia. The sequence continues at coordinate 15,496 of CALWHD010000099.1, read as the reverse complement.
AAGGAAGACTACTTCCATCTCCTCGATCTTCTTTTCTTCATAAACAGCTTCTGCTGCATTCTCTACAGAAGTTTTCCTGGGTTTGGCATACTCTTTCTTTATCTTTTTCAGTTCTGTGATGATCACATCTGCCATAGAGTCGTAGTTATTCAGGATATCCTCATACCTGGCGATTTTTTTCAATGTCTCTTCATGTTCTTCCATCAGGGTCTGGATTTCCAGACCGATGAGCTTATAAAGACGCATATCCAGGATAGCCCCTGCCTGCCGTTCTGTAAAACGCAGCTTTACAGCCTGTCTCTGGCTGGTCTTTGTCTTGAAACGGATTCCTTCTGTCACTCCGTTTATCAGACAATTCTTTACCTGCTCCCTGTTCTTGCTGCCTCTTAAAATTTCAATGATCAGGTCGATGACATCGCACGCTTTGATCAAGCCTTCCTGAATTTCCCGGTTCTCCTGTTCCTTTGCCAGCAGGCTTGTATATTTTCTGGTGGCAACATCAAACTGAAAATCCACATGATGCTCAATGATCTGTTTTAAACTTAGAGTTTCCGGCTTTCCGTCTGCCACAGCCAGCATATTCACGCCAAAAGTGTCTTCCAGCCTGGTCTTTTTATACAGCATGTTGATCAGGTTTTCCGCGTCCGCGCCTTTTCTCAGCTCCAGCACGATGCGTATTCCTTCTTTGGAAGACTGGTTTGAGATATCCACAATATCTGTAGTCTTTTTTGTTTCCGTCAAAGCAGCCACATCATTTAAAAACTTCCCAATGTTGGCGCCGATCATGGTATAGGGGATCTCAGTGATCACCAGAAGAGTTTTTCCGTTCTTCCCTTTTTCTGTCTCCACTTTGCCCCTCAGCTTGATTTTTCCGGAACCGGTCTCATAGACAGACAGAAGGTCATCTTTGTTTACCACGATCCCTCCGGTGGGAAAATCCGGTCCCTGGATGTACTTCATCAGCCTTTCTGTAGTGATATCATTGTTCTTCATATAGGCAATGACTCCGTCGATCACCTCTCCCAGATTGTGAGGGGGAATACTGGTGGCCATGCCTACTGCGATGCCGTCCGCCCCATTTACCAGCAGATTGGGAATCCTGACCGGAAGCACGGCAGGTTCCTTTTCCGTCTCGTCAAAGTTAGGCACAAAATCCACCACATTTTTATCCATATCACTCAAATAGACTTCCTGGGTGATCTTCTGCAGTCTGGCCTCTGTATAACGCATGGCCGCAGCTCCGTCCCCTTCAATGGAACCGAAATTTCCATGCCCGTCAACCAGAGGAAGTCCCTTTTTAAAGTCCTGGGCCATGACAACCAGAGCCTCATAGATAGAACTGTCCCCATGGGGATGGTATTTGCCCATGGTGTCTCCCACAATACGGGCACACTTTCTGTAGGGGCGGTCATAGCGGATGCCCAGCTCATACATATCATACAGTGTCCTTCTCTGCACCGGCTTCAGTCCGTCTCTCACATCCGGGAGGGCACGGGAAACAATAACGCTCATTGCATAGTCAATATAGGACTTCTGCATGATCTCCGAATATTCAGTCCTGATAATATTATCCTGTATCTCTGCCATGTCCTGCCTCCTATATATCTAACTCCGCATCCTGTGCGTGCTCGTAAATAAATGCTTTTCTCGGGGGAACCTCTGTACCCATAAGAACTTCTGTCACTTCAGAAGCCATCCTGGCATCCTCGATCTCCACAAGGCGCAGCATTCTGGTCTCAGGATTCAGGGTCGTTTCCCAGAGCTGTTCTGCGTCCATTTCTCCAAGGCCTTTGTACCTCTGAAGAGTAAAGGGACCTTTGTGTTTTTTTCTGTACCGTTCCAAAGCTTTATCATCATACAGATATTCCTCTTTGCCCTTAGACGGCATGGCTTTGTAAAGGGGCGGCATAGCGATATACACATGTCCCTCATAGATCAGCTCCGGCATAAATCTGTAAAACAAAGTCAGCAGAAGCGTGGAAATATGTGCTCCGTCCACATCCGCATCTGCCATGATAATGATCTTATTATAGCGAAGTTTGGTAATATCAAAGTCATTGCCGTATCCTTCAGAAAATCCACAGCCAAAAGCATTGATCATGGTTTTGATCTCCGCATTGGCAAGGACTTTGTCAATGGTAGCCTTCTCCACATTCAGGATCTTTCCCCGGATAGGCAGGATTGCCTGGAAACTTCTGTCCCTGGCAGTCTTTGCACTGCCTCCCGCAGAATCTCCCTCTACGATAAAAATCTCACATACAGAGGGGTCCTTTTTCTCACAGTTTGCCAGTTTTCCGTTGGAATCAAAGGAATATTTCTGTTTCGTGAGAAGGTTGGTCTTTGCCTTTTCTTCTGTCTTCCTGATTTTCGCTGACTTTTCCGCACAGGAAAGGATATTTTTCAAAACTTCAAGATTTCTGTCAAAGTACAGGACAATCTCTTCCCCTGTCACCTTTCCTGTTGCCTTTGATGCGTCTTGATTGTCCAGCTTGGTCTTTGTCTGTCCCTCAAACCTAGGTGCGGGATGCTTAATGGACACCACGGCGGTCATTCCGTTTCTGATATCAGCCCCGGTAAAGTTCGCGTCTTTTTCCTTCAAGATTCCCAGTTCTCTGGCATAATTGTTCATAACAGAGGTAAAGGTAGTCTTAAATCCTGTCAGATGAGTACCGCCCTCTGCATTATAAATGTTGTTGCAAAAGCCCAGTACATTTTCCCGGAACTCATTGACGTACTGAAATGCCGCCTCTACTGTGATCCCGTCACACTCTCCTTTAAAGTACACCGGCTCATGGACAGGCTCAGATTTTTTATTCAGATCTCTGATAAATCCCACAATCCCCTGGGGTTCGTGGTATACTATCTCCTCTGGCTGGCTTCCTCTGAAATCCTGAAAAACAATGGTAAGCTGAGGGTTCAGGTAAGCAGTCTCATGAAGCCTGCTCTTTACCTCTGTGGCAGAAAACCAGGTCTTTTCGAAGATTTCTCCATCCGGAAGGAAATTAACCAGCGTACCCGTGGTCTTTGTACGTCCCAGTTTTGGAAGAAGTCCGTCCTCCAGTTCAATGACAGGAATACCTCTCTCATACCGGTCATGATGCACATAACCTTCCCTGCTGATCTTTATATCCAAATAAGCAGACAGGGCATTTACAACGGAAGATCCTACTCCGTGAAGCCCGCCGCTGGTCTTGTATACAGAATCGTCAAATTTTCCTCCGGCATGAAGTGTGGTAAAAACCAGTCTCTCTGCGGAAACTCCTTTTTCATGCATACCCACAGGGATACCTCTTCCGTCGTCTTCCACAGTTGCGGAACCGTCCTTTTCCAAAGTTACCCTGATATGGCTGCAGAATCCCGCAAGATGTTCATCCACCGCGTTATCTACAATTTCATATATTAAATGATTTAAGCCTTTGCGGGAGACACTTCCGATATACATACCCGGACGTTTTCTCACCGCCTCCAAGCCTTCCAGCACTGTAATGCTGCTGGCATCATAGGTGTTTTTTTTCGCCATTCCTCGAAATCCTTCCTTATAAATATTTGCCAAATTTTGTCTGCTGCACCTTCTTCATCAGAAATACGCCTGCAAATCCGCAGAAAAATCCCAAAATCACCCCTGCCAGCACATCTGTAGGAAAGTGAACATAGAAATACAATCTGGAAATTCCCATCAGCGTACCCAGGACAAATGCCCAGACGCCTGCCCTTCTCCATGTAAAAAACAGGGCTGAGGCTGCCGCAAAAGATGCCATAGTATGTCCTGACGGGAAAGAAAAGTCCCCGGGCACTCTCACTAAAAGTTCCACCTCCTGGTTGATCCAGCAGGGCCGGTCTCTTGCCACCAATGGCTTTAAGATCATATTTGCCAGCACCAGATCCAGCAGAAGCGCCAGCAGCACTGCCACACCGCATTTTCTGTATTTTCTGGTGCACAAAAGCACGATTCCCAGGAGGATCCAGAACCATCCTGCCTCTCCCAGGAAAGTAATTGCCTGCATAATTTTTGTAAGTACAGGATTTTGAAGTTCCTGCAGCCAGTTAAGAAATGTAAATTCCCACGCCATAGCATTTCCCTTTCTTCCAATCTATATCCGCCTTCTGCCGGACAGTATTACTTATCATAGCTCATTTTCCCATAATTTTCAAATCTTTTTTCTTCACATTCTGTTTTCTGTATAACCTTATAATACGAATGTATGTTCGATTTGTCAAGAATAAAAATTTTTTTCAAAAAAACACTTGCATTTTATCAAATTATGTTGTATTATAATCAAGCACGGTTCGTTGGTCAAGCGGTTAAGACGCCGCCCTCTCACGGCGGAAACACGGGTTCGATTCCCGTACGAACTGCTTCAAGGAAATACTTTTGTAAGTATTTCCTTTTTCTGTTTTACAGAAAGTTTGTGTGTTATTCTCAGGAGGATTTTCCATGAAAAACTATGTTGATCTTCACGTACATTCCACTGCCTCGGACGGCACCCTTACCCCTTCCCAGCTGGTGCAATATGCCCTTCAGAAAGGACTGGCTGCTTTTGCTCTTACAGATCATGATACCACAGCCGGTATCCCGGAAGCTTTGCAGGCAGCAGAAGGAACTTCTGTGGAAGTCATCCCAGGGATAGAGCTGTCCACAACCTGGCAGGGGGGCGATGTCCATATTGTAGGTCTGGATATTGATCTTGAAAATATCTGGTTTCAGGAAACACTCCTCCGTTTCCAATCTTCCAGGGACTCCCGGAATGATAAGATCATAGCCCTTCTGCAAAAAGAAGGGATCGACATCACTTCCTCATCTATGCTGGAGGCATTTCCCCACAGTGTCTGGACCCGGGCTCATTTTGCCCGTTATCTTTTGGACCGTCATTATGTTGGGTCTGTAAATGAAGCTTTTGACCGTTATCTTGGCGACCACTCCAAATGCTATGTCCCCAGAGAAAAGGTTACCCCTTTTCAGGCAGTCCGGCTGATCAAAGAGAGCGGAGGCATCGCGGTATTCGCTCACCCTGCACTGTGCAGGATCAGTACTGATCGGCTGGAAAGCCTTGTGGCAGAATTAAAACGGGCCGGTCTTGATGCCATGGAAACTATTTATTCTACCTATCGCCCTGCCGAAGAAGCAGCCATGACCCGCCTTGCCCGCCGCCACAGCCTCAAGTCATCCGGAGGCAGCGATTTCCACGGTTCCAACAAACCCCGGATCGACTTGGGAAGTGGGATGGGAAATCTCCGTATTCCTTACGAAATACTTGTCAATCTGAGAGAACGTTAATCTCTCTGGCAGGATCTCTTATTTTTTGCCATTCATTTCTTTAAAAAGGACAGCCCATCCACCCGGGCTGTCCTTTTCCTAAATCCCACAATATCCATCTGCTCTTCCTTTCAGAGCCATGGATTTTCCCATCACAAATCTTCCGGTGCCTCTGCCGGAATAAATATCCTGTCTTTTACAGGATTATGAGGTTTCTCCGCTTTTTCCCATGCTTCCTGACAAAAATATTCTTGGGAATTTAAAAGCTGCTTTCCTCTCTTGTCTATTTTCTCATACGTTCCGTCCGGCTGCAGGACATGGGCCTTCACATTATCTGACAGCTGCATATGGAGAATATGCTTCACTTCTTCTTTCAGCCTCTCATCCTCCACCGGGAAAACAATCTCCACACGTTTATCCAGATTTCGCGGCATCCAGTCAGCACTTCCCATAAACAGCCTCTCATTTCCGTCATTGTAGAAATAGAAGATTCTGCTGTGCTCCAGAAAATTGCCCACAATAGAACGCACTGTAATATTTTCGCTGATTCCCGGGATTCCGACCTTCAGGCAGCAGATTCCACGGATGATCAGATCAATCTTTACCCCGGAAGCACTGGCTGCATACAGCGCTGCAATAATATCCCTGTCGCAAAGAGAATTCATTTTTGCTACAATGTGTGCTTCCCTGCCTTCCTCTGCTCTCTTCTTTTCCATCTCAATGAGATGAAGGAATTTATCTCTCAGCCAGATAGGCGCTACTGCCAGTTTGTTCCAGCTCCTGGGCTCCGAATAACCTGAAAGCATATTAAACACCGCTGTGGCATCTTCCCCGATCTGCGCGGAGCAGGTTAAAATTCCGCAGTCTGTATACAGTTTCGCCGTGGAATCATTATAGTTTCCGGTTCCCAGGTGAACGTATCTGCGGATCCCGTCTTCTTCTTTTCGCACCACCAAAGTGATCTTGCTGTGGGTCTTCAGACCCAGCAGTCCGTAGATAACATGGCATCCTGCCTTTTCCAGCTTCTTTGCCCACACAATATTATTTTCTTCATCAAATCTTGCCTTTAATTCCACCAGAACCGTTACTTGTTTTCCATTCTCCGCCGCCTGGGCAAGCGCCGCGATAATAGGAGAATTTCCGCTGACTCTGTATAAAGTCTGCTTAATGGCCAGTACCTCCGGATCTTTGGATGCCTGACGTACAAAGTCTACTACCGGCTGGAATGTCATGTATGGGTGATGCAGAAGAATATCCTGCCTGCGGATCTGAGTAAAGATATCTTCCTCTGTCATCATCTCAGGTACCGGAGCCGGAACATAAGGTTTGTATTTTTCATGGTCAAATCCTTCCAGTCCATACATTTTCATAAGAAAAGTCAGATCCAGGGGACCATTGATAGCAAATACATCTTCTTCTTTCATATCAAACTCTGTCTTCAGGATCTTCAGAAGTCTTTCGTCCATCCTCTCTTCCACATCAAGACGGATCACCTCTCCCCACTGACGTTTCTTTAACTGTTTCTGGATCTCATTGAGAAGGTCTGCTGCCTCATCCTCGTCAATGGTCAGATCCGCGTTTCGGATGATCCTATAGGGGCAGGCGCACACTACATGATTGCTTAAAAACAGTTTCCCGATATTCCTCTCAATGATCTCTTCCAACAGGATCACTGCTTTCTTATTGTCTTTACCGGCGGGAATCTCCACGATCCTGGGCAGCACAGAAGGCACCTGTACTGTAGCAAACTCCAGCTCTTCCTTCTCTTTTTTGCTTTTTTTCGCAATAAGAGCCCCGATATTCAGCGTCTTATTCCTGATCAAAGGAAACGGTCTTGCACTGTCCATTGCCATAGGTGTCAGTACCGGATAAATGGTTTCCTCAAAATACTGATCCACAAATTCTCCCTGCTCCTTATTCAGGTCCTCGTGTTTCTCCACCACGACCACGCCGGCTTTTTTAAGCCCCGGAAGAAGGGAACGGTTGTAAGTGCTGTACTGTGCCTGGATAAATTCGCGGATCTGGGGAGCCAGCGCTCTTAACTGCTCTTTCGGAGAAAGTCCGGCAATATCCGGCTTAGTATATTTCGCATGAACCATGTCCTTTAAGGACGCCACACGGATCATAAAAAACTCATCCAGATTAGATGCCGTAATGCTTAGAAATTTCAGCCTTTCAAAAAGAGGCAGGCTTTTATCCCTTGCTTCTGAAAGCACACGCTCGTTAAATCCAAGCCAGCTCAATTCCCTGTTCCGGTAATATTCCGGTTTTGTATATTCCTTAAAATCCATAATCCTTCCTCCTCTTACTTCCTTCTGCGCCTTTTCAGCCTGGGACGGAGACTGAAAATCTCCTCAAAGAAATCCCCGGGTTCTTCCAAAAGCCCCTTTTCCAGTGTCATATCTTCTTTTGATTCCACTGTCATGATCAGCTCTCTGTCTTTTACTGCTGTTTTTATCTCCTCTACCTTTTGTCTGTGACTCCTGTCCAGCACATTTGCAACCCTGATGATCGCTGTCATCTTGGCAGTGGTCATAAAATCATTCCGGTCGATCTGAGCTTTGGAATCCGCCTCCCTGTAGTACTCAAAAGGCTGCTTGATAAATCTGACCACATTGGCGATCAGCTCACGCTCCGCATGGGAAAGCCCGATAATCTCTGTGGACATAATAATTTCATAAGCACACTCAGAGGCATTGCTCAGACTGATATAGTTTCCGCAGTCATGGAGAAGCACTGCGATCTGCAGAAGAAGCCGCTCCCTTGCACCCATCCCATGTATTTTCTTCATTCCGTCAAAGATGGCGAGAGCATTTTTCAGAACCGCCTGCGTATGGTTTTTGCTGCTCATATACCGCTTTGCGATATTCCGCGCAGAAACAAGGATATCATTTTCAAAATTATGTTTGCTCTTGATCAGTTTATGCTTTTCTGCATAATCATAAGAAATTCCGTCATTTAACTGCGTTCCCGGAAGCCACATGGTCTGTGCCCCCAGTTCTTCAATAAATACCCGGTAAATGATCAATGCCGGAACCATTATCTGGGCATAATCCAAAGACACACCCAAAGATACCGATACTTCCTCAGCAGAGCGGTGGACAATCTTATCATATCCTTCCATAAAAGCGGTAAAATCAATGGTCCTGCTCTCCCTCATGCTGTCTTTTTTCTCAAACAGCCTGTCCAGGAAAATATCTCCCAAAAGAATTATATTGTCGATTTTTCTGTCTTTTAAGTGAAGTTTTTTAAATCCCAGAATCTGGCTGTGTACCAGCTCCTCCACCATTTTTTCATAGTGGACAGTTTCCCGCTCCGCAAACTGGAGCAGCTCCTGTATCCTCAGGCTTCCCAGACGAAAATTCTGGGTCGTCACAAGAGCATCTTTATCAAACAGAGATATCTGTACATTTCCGCCCCCGATCTCAATGACCGCTGTGCCTTTCTGGATCATTTTGGCAAAAGAAGCTTCTTTTGCCGCAATGGATTTATATCCGTAAAATCTCTGTTCGGAGTTGCTCAAAATTTCCACACGGATCCCTGTTTTCTGGTAAACCTGTTCCAGCACGATCCAGACATTTTCTGCTTCCTGAAGGGTGCTGGTAGCACAGGCACGGTAATCGCTGACCTGATATTCTTTCATGATCTCAGCAAAATTTTTCAGGACTCTGCAGAGCTCACCTGCTGTATCATAAGCAATCTTTCCCCTGCCGTAAGTGTCTTTTCCGATCTCTATCCGGCTTCTTATCTCATCAATACTGCGTATCCCCACTCTGGGAGAAATTTCATATATATTCATGCAGACACTGTAAGATCCCACATCAATGGCAGCAAATGTTTTCATTCTCCTTGGTTCTCCCTTCTGTTTTCTCTTACCTGTATTTTCTGTTTCTGAATTTTTCGGTACTCTTTTTAAATAAGATTCAGGAATTTCTGCAGCTGTCCGTACTGCCTTTCCGCTGCATGATATCCTTCCTGATAAAGTTTTTCCAGCTTTTCTTTGTCTTTTTCGATTCTGCCGATCTCCACTGGTTTTTCCGGTGAGATGATCAGCACTTTTCCCTTTCTTTCTTCCTCATAAAGATACTCCAGTGTTTTATTATAATACAGATGGCGCTTCTGCATCTTCTCCACCAGTTTGGGAAATTCTTTCTGGTATCTCAGCCGCAGAAGCGGCATCAGCTTATTGGGTTCTTTGTGGTAATTTCTGTCTCTGGTAAGTATCACTACGTTTTTCTGGTTTCCCAGATCCTGAGACTTTTTGATCGGAATCGAATCAGCGATTCCTCCGTCCAAATAGGGTTCTCCCTGAATCCACAGCGTCCTGGAAAGAAGAGGCAGGGAGCTGGACGCGCGCACATAATAAATTCCTTTATGCATATCTTTCAGCTTTTTATATTCTGCCTTCCCGGTCCTGCAGTTCGTCACAACTGCATAAAAATCAGTGGGGTTTTGGTCATATGCCTCATAATCATAAGGCACCAGTTCATCTGGAATCTTCCTGTAGCACATATCCGCTCCGAACAAGTCCCCTGTCTTTAAAAGGCTGCTTAAACTGCAGTATCTTTGATCATCCAGATAATCCACACTCACCGTATAGGCACGCCCTCTTTGGCGGGACAGATAACTGCATGCGTGGCAGGAACCTGCGGATACTCCCATACAGGTGTCAAAAGAAATATTTTTGTCTAAAAAAAAGTCCAGCACTCCGGCAGTAAATAAGCCTCTCATGCCGCCTCCCTCCAAAACAAGTCCGGTCTTACACTCTTCTGTCATAATAATTGCTCCCTTCTTCTGACTTCAGATATTTCTATTTTAGCACAAATCTTTTTGATGCAAAAGTTAAATCATTGAAAAGTCTTCTAAAGTCTTCTAAATGTTCTTGTGCCAGGAGCAGGAAATATGGTAAACTTTTTTTATAATTTACATCTTGTTAGGAGGTACTCATTTGACTCATTTTTTATTATTTTCAGGCGTTGTCATCATTATCTGCCTTTTCATGAACCGTTTCACTGACAAAATTCCTGTTCCTTCGCTGATTTTCTTTCTTCTGCTGGGAATGTGTTTCGGTGTAGACGGGCTCCTGCATATTCCTTTTGATGATTACAGCCTGTCTGAGACCATCTGTTCTACCTGTCTGGTCTTTATCATGTTCTACGGAGGATTCGGCACCAATCTAAAAGCTGCACGCCCGGTTGCCGTTCCTGCCTTTTTGCTTTCTACCCTGGGCGTTGTTCTGACTGCCGCTTTCGTAGGTCTGTTTGTTCACACTGTTTTCCGTCTTGAGTGGGTTGAAAGTTTTCTGATCGGTTCTGTAATCTCGTCCACAGATGCTGCATCTGTTTTCAATGTGCTGCGTTCCAAGAAACTTGCGCTGAAAAACCACACAGACTCTATGCTTGAACTGGAATCCGGCTCCAATGACCCGGTATCTTACATGCTGACGATTCTTTTAGTTGCCGTTATGGTAGGCAGAGATATTTCTGTTCCCATGACCCTTCTTCTCCAGCTGTCCTTGGGCATTGCCGGGGGAATCCTCATCGGCTGGCTGGCTGCTTACTGTCTGAATAATTACAGCGGTCTTACTTCTCCGGGAAGGACTATTTTCCTATTCTCCACGGCATTGATCGCTTACGCACTCCCCTCTGTCCTTGGAGGAAACGGTTATTTAAGCGTTTATTTCTGCGGAATTTTCCTTGGAAATCATTACCTGCCGGAAAAACGGGCCATGGTTCACTTTTTTGACGTTCTGACTGAAGTTTCTCAGATGGCTATTTTCTTTCTTCTGGGACTCCTCGTCACTCCGTCGCATCTGCCGGAAGTCTTTCTTCCCGCTCTTTCAATTACTGTTTTTCTGACTTTCCTTGCCCGTCCGCTTTCCGTATCTGCTGTCCTGCTGCCTTTCAGGGTATCAAAAGGTCAGATCGGGCTGGTTTCCTTTGCAGGGCTGAGAGGAGTTGCTTCCATTGTTTTCTCTATTTATGTGGTACTGGAAGGTATTTCTCTTACCTATAATCTGTTTAACCTGGTCTTTGTCATTGTTCTCCTTTCCCTTTCTTTTCAGGGGACTCTGCTTCCCTGGGTAGCCAGAAAGCTGAACATGATCGATCCCAGCACAGACGTCTTAAAAACATTCAACGATTATCAGGAAGACTCCGATGTGGCTTTCGTAAAAGTCCATATCACTAAAAATCATCCTTTTGCAGATAAACATTTGAAGGATCTTACTCTCCCCGGAGAGCTCCTGGCCGTTATTCTTTTGAGAAAGGAGAAAACCCTGCTTCCTTCCGGAGACACCCTGCTTCAGGAAGGTGACCTGCTGGTGCTGGCAGCTCCGGAGTTTACAGACCGCAGAAATCTGACCCTGCATGAGTCTGTAGTATCCAAAAATCATAGATTAAACGGGAAACTCCTGAAAGATCTTCCAAAAGACAATCATTTCCTTATAATCATGATCAAAAGAGGGGATTCCACTATTATCCCCAAAGGGGATACCAGAATTCAGGCTGAAGATGTACTGGTTTTCGCCCGTACCTAAGTACTGGGACATATTTTTCAAAAAAAAACTTGCAATCTTCTCGGAATTATGGTAAGATTTTTATCGTTCCAGTAAAAGCCGGCGTGTCGGAATGGCAGACGAGGCAGACTCAAAATCTGTTGTGGGCAACCACGTGCGGGTTCAAGTCCCGCTGCCGGCAGTAAAAAAGAGTATCGATTATATCGGTACTCTTTTTTACTTGATGTATGAAATTTATCTGCCACAGGACTCAGACACGCCTGCGGCAGAATATTATTTCTTATTATTTTTCTTTATTGCAGTCCAGCTTATCATAAAATTCATCAAAACAGTCAAAGGTGGCAAAGTAATCCTTTGGTGTCTCTGCCCGGCGGATCAGCTGGGTGCTTCCGTCTTCTTTCAGCAGAATCTCTGCTGATTTCAACTTGCCGTTATAATTATATCCCATAGCAAATCCGTGTGCTCCTGTATCGTGGATCACCAGAAGATCACCCATATCAATCTTAGGCAGCATTCTGTCCACCGCAAATTTATCGTTGTTCTCGCACAGAGAACCTGTCACATCATACATATGGTCACAGGGTTCCTCTTCCTTCCCCATCACTGTGATATGATGATAAGCTCCATACATGGCAGGACGCATCAGGTTTACCGCACAGGCATCCACTCCGATATATTCTTTATGTGTATGTTTCTCATGAATCGCCTTTGTCACGAGACAGCCGTACGGTCCCATCATAAAACGACCCAGTTCTGTATAGATTGCCACATCTCCCATGCCCGCCGGAACAAGAACTTCCTCATAAACCTTACGCACGCCTTCCCCGATAGCTCCGATGTCATTAGGCTCCTGATCCGGTCTGTAAGGAATTCCCACGCCGCCGGACAAGTTGATGAAACAGATTTTTGCTCCTGTCTCCTTTTCCAAACGAACAGCCAGTTCAAAAAGCTGTTTTGCCAGCATAGGATAATATTCATTTGTCACTGTGTTGCTTGCCAGAAAGGCATGTATTCCAAATTCTTCTGCACCTTTTTCCTTCAAAATACGGAAAGCTTCAAAAATCTGCTCCGTTGTCATTCCGTATTTGGCATCTCCGGGGTTGTCCATAATCCCATTGCTGATCTCAAAAATCCCTCCCGGATTATAACGGCAGCTGATCCTCTTCGGTATTGTGCCGATGGCTTTTTCCAGAAAATCAATGTGAGTAATGTCATCCAGATTGATGGTCGCTCCCAGTTCATAAGCATATTGAAATTCCTCAGCCGGAGTATCGTTGGAAGAAAACATAATATCATCCCCAACGCATCCGATGGCTTTAGAAAGCATTAATTCAGTATAAGAAGAACAGTCACAGCCAAAACCGTATTCCTGCAGAATCTTGATCAAAAATGGATTGGGCGTTGCCTTTACTGCAAAGTACTCTTTAAATCCCTTATTCCACGCAAATGCTTTTTTCATAGCTTGCGCATTCCTGCGGATTCCTTTTTCGTCGTACAGATGAAACGGTGTGGGATATTCTGCGGTTATTTTCTCAAGCTGTTCTTTTGTCACAAATGTTTTTTTCTCCATAGTTATCTCCTCTGGACAGCCTCCCTGCACCTTCTCTGACAGATGTAGACAAACTGCCCCTATTTTCTTTTCCTTATTGTATCCTCTTCGTTTTTTCAGGACTTATTATAAGGGAAAGCTTTTTCATTTTCAAGGTATTTCGCTTAAACTTTATAACTTTTTAACGCATTGACGCAATCCAGTCTCTCACTTCCAGCAAAGAATCCATTTTCCCATCCAGGATTTCATCTACACAGGAAGAATCTTTTAATAAATCCGGAATCATAATGGTAATCATTCCCGCACCATGAGCAGAACGGATTCCGTTATAGGAATCCTCCAGTGCCAGGGCTTCCCGGGGATCTACCTGGAGAGCCTTGCACGCTTTTTCATAAATTTCCGGAGAAGGTTTTGCCTCCGCCACCATATTTCCTGTGATTACCGCGGAAAAATAATCTTCAATCTCTTCTTTTTTCAGGTTTCCCAGTGCGTGTTCCCTGCTGGAAGAAGTGGCAACTGCCATGGGAATTCCCCGCTGCTTTAATATCTCCAGCAGCTCATGGAGTCCTTTTTTCACCGGCAGTCCATGAACATCCACATACTCATAAAAAGCCTTTCTATATAATTCCTGAAATTTTTCAAAGGGAAAGTGTTCGCCATAAACTTCTTTAAAATACATTTCTCTTTTCTCTCTGTTAAATCCCAGAGTGTTTACAATATGACCTCCCAGCTTCCCATACCCCATCTGCTCTCCTGCAATATCCCAGGAGAGCTGTACGATCCTCTCAGAATCAAACATAAGTCCATCCATATCAAAGACAACACCGCTGATTTTTCTGTTTTCCATCTCTTTCCTTTCCCTCTCCGGCAGCAGACAGTTCACACAGTAACGCTGCCTGCTGTCCAAAAGAAAGGAGACGTTTTCACGTCCCCCTTTTTTCTCTTTACAGATGATTTTCTTTATTTTACTTCCATAACATTCATCATATTCGTCACGTTGGATTCTGACTGACTGCTGTTGGTAGCCGGATCTCCTGCCGTCACTACTACCAGCTCACCTGCTTTTACCAGTTTTTTTCTTTTGATTGTCTCCATGGCATTAAGGATGATATTTTCTGTGGTATCCTTCCTGTAACCCTTTAAAGGCTGCACGCCCCAGTACAGCTGCATAGTTCTCTCCACTTTTTCATTGGGTGTAATAGCATAAATCGGTATCACAGGACGGAAACTGGAAATAAGCCTTGCTGTATTGCCTGATACGGTTGGAGTCACAATACAGCTTGCGCCGATATTCCTTGCCGTACGCACAGAAGCAATTCCAATAGCACTGGAAATCCTTTTCTTTCTGTACATACTTCTGTGGTTGATATATTTGTCATAATCTACATAGCGCTCTGTATTCTCTGCAATTTCACTCATCATAGACAGGGCTTCAGTAGGATATTTTCCTGCAGCAGTCTCACCGGAAAGCATAACAGCGTCAGTACCGTCATAAATAGCATTTGCCACGTCAGCAACTTCTGCGCGGGTAGGACGGGGATTTCGCATCATAGAATCCAGCATCTGTGTTGCGGTGATAACCGGAATATAATTTTCATTGCATTTGTGTATGATCTCTTTCTGGATATGAGGCACTTCCTGGGGCGGAATTTCCACGCCGAGGTCTCCCCTGGCTACCATGATACCATCAGAGGCTTCAATGATCTCGTCGATGTTATCCACGCCTTCTTTATTCTCAATCTTGGCAATGACAGAAATATTTTCTCCGTTATTTTCCTTTAAAAGTTCTCTGATTTCCTGAATCGCTGCCGCATTTCTCACAAAAGAAGCAGCAATAAAATCTACACCCTGTTCAATTCCGAAAAGAATATCCTTTCTGTCCTGTTCTGTGATTCCCGGAAGATTCACTTTTACATTCGGGACATTGACACCCTTTCTCTCTCCCAGCTCACCGCCGTTTGCTACACGGCAGATAATCCTGTCTTCCTGTACGTCCTCCACATCTAGCTCGATCAGGCCATCGTCAATAAGGATCATATTCCCCTTTTTCACATCTTTCGGAAGATCCGGGTAGGTGATGGAACAGCCTTTTTCGTTTCCTTCCACCTCATCTGTGTACAGGATAAACGGTTCTCCTTCTTTTAATGTCACCTTTTTTCCGCCTTCCAGAACGCCG
>CALWHD010000098.1 GCA_944380235.1 uncultured Blautia sp. | reverse complement strand
CCTGGAGGACGCAGTGGATGAATTAAAGCGGGTGGAAGAACTGGAGAACGCCAGGAAGGAAATGGAAAAGATAAACGGAGAGGGGACAGTTTCACAGAAAATGTTCCGGGCGATATAATATGGAAAGAATCTTCATTTGAGTAGGAATACTTTGATGAAGATTTCTTAGTTTATACTCCAAAGTTTAAAAAGAATATGGTAAAATACTATTACTTTGGAAAAGGTATGAGGAACAGCCAATGGAAAAATGTTTAAATCAAGATATACAACAATTAAAAAAATTAGAGGGTCAAACTATTCAAGTGGACAATGCCTTAAATAATTTGAACTTTATTAGAGAAAGTAAGCGATTAGCCGAAGAACACGAATGGCTATATCATTGTACAACGGATGTTGCGTTAATTAGTATATTGAAAAATAAAGAATTGTGGCTTTCAAATCTAAAATTAGTTAACGATGCAGAAGAAGCCGATAGAGTAGATGTGCCAGAATACGAGCGTACATATTATATATGCTGTTTTACTTATGATCCGGAAATACCAGAGCAACATTGGAAAGAGTATGGAAATATGGAAAATGGTGTCTTAATAGGAATTAAACCGGATTGGGTAAAAAGAGAGGCCACCTTTTTGTGTGGTGATAAGAATCAAAAATGTAAAAGTAAATTTGAAATTATTTTTAATACAGAGAGAAATGCATTGGAATATATTATTGAGCAACAGCAAAAAGGATATATAGTAAATCCCTTTTATATTAATGCATTTAATTTTTATCAAGTCATATATGATGATAAACTTAAAAAAAATATACAAGGCAACGCATCAATGATAATTGGTAATGAGAAATTTTATGGGAGAAGCTTAACACCAGAAGTTGCAGGCATTATAAAATCGACAAAGGGAATCTGTAAAAGATTCGGAAGGACTCCTTATGAAAAAGACTGGACAACAGAGAAAGAAGTCAGACTTAAAGTGGGGATCCAACAATATGGCATTTTTAAAAATGGATACGAACTTCATGATAATATAATAATGCCAGATGTGTTTTTCCCCAAAATAGCAGTACCCCTTAATGAAAATGCATTTAAGACAATAAAAATAAGGTTTAGCCCTAATTTCCATGATAAAGAAAAGTTTATCGAAAATATAACTTCTTTATTACCTGAAAATAGAATAGATATCTTTTGAAAAACCACATAAAATGTGAAGTTTTTGTAGAACTCTAATATAGTAACAGTAGTAACACACCCCCATTCTTACTACGTTTTTACTACTTTTGACGGCCTCAACTTGCCTCGATTTGCCCTGTTTTGCTTATTCTGTGATTGTTTTAACAATCTCAGTGGCAACTACATACCCGGCAAATTGCGGCAAAACAGGGCAAACGAACGCAAATCAGGAGGACTATAAAATATGATACGAGTGCTTTTCGTGTGCCATGGCAACATCTGCCGTTCCCCCATGGCAGAATTCATTTTAAAAGACATGGTAAAAAAACAAGGCATTGCAGACCAGTTTTGCATCGCCTCTGCAGCAACCAGTACCGAGGAAATCGGCAACCCCGTACACTATGGAACCAGAAATAAACTGGCTCAGTACGGAATCTCCGTTGCCGGAAAATACGCAGTTCAGATGGAGAAATCTGATTATGCAAAATATGATTTTCTCTTAGGAATGGATGAATGGAATATCCGAAATATGAAGCGGATTACGGGGAAAGATCCGGAACATAAGATTCACATGCTCCTGGATTTCACTAAAAATCCCAGAGCGATTGCGGATCCCTGGTATACCGGAAATTTTGATGTGACCTATGATGATATCAAAGAAGGATGTGAGGCTTTTCTTAGATATTTAAAAAAAGAAAAAAGACTGTAATAGTTCATGATTCTTTCTGTCAGAAGTTATCCAGGCTGAGCGGATTTTTTATTCCATAGGCAGATCATCCGGGTAGGATGCGTACGCCGCAATAAGGTATTTTTACCGCTTTGCAGTATTACGGCGGCGCAAAAAGTGTTCAATCCCCTCAAGATTGAGGGGCAGGGAAATTGAAGCGGGATTGCCCGCTCTGCTCTCCATGCTCCATGACAATCGAGAGCTATGGTTCCGGTATTCAATGAATTATGCAGAGAATCCATCGCTCTGCCCTGGGCAAATGATTATTGCCTGCAATCCAAAATAGCTTCGAAAGCAAGTTCTGCAATTTTTTCCGCTCCGGAGTCATCAGGATGTACTCCGTCCAGCAGGAAATATTCCGGATGATCGTCAGTTGCCTGGTGAATGTCTATGACAGGGAGATTCTCATCCTCTGCAAGCTGGAGAACAGCGTCGGCAATGATATCTACAATATCTGCCCGGATCTTATAAGGATTGGAAGGATTAAAATTTTTAGGATAAACGGAGGCAGGAGTCATAAGGACAATCTGAGGATGGCTTTCCAGGGAACGATAATGGTTAATGAGTGCCCTGTAATCCTCCAGGAAAGCTTCGGTGCCAATCCAGTTATGGGATTTAGAATCATTGGTTCCCAACATGATCAAAACTATATCTGGCTGAAATTCTGTGCTTTTTTGAAAATTGGAATGACTCCAGTAAGGAAAATTTCCGCTTTTTTGTAAAGTGTAGCCTCTGGCACCGAAATTTTTTACAAGATATCGAGCGCCTAAAAGCTGCTGAAGCCGTGACGGATAGGAATTCAGAGTCCGATTTTCGATTTTTGATCCGTAAGTGATGCTGTCTCCCACACAGGCTACCCGGACAGCAAAGACTTCCTGCAGAGAAATCAAAAAGACCGGGGAGAGAAGGAAAAGAAACAGTGCAGTTATTAAGAAAATACGTTTGATTTTTAGATTCATAAAATGCCCCTTTTAAACAAGAATATCTATATTTTAAGGGGAAAACAGAAAAATTACAAGGCAGGGATGAAAATGAATGAAGAAATCAAGGAGATTTTGGAGAAAACTCCTTTCTGGAAATATCTGGAAGAAAAACAAAAAGAAATGCTTATTGAAAATTCAAAGATTATGGAATATAAAGCAGGCACAGGAATTTATTCCGGCGCCCGGGAATGTCTGGGAACCTTTTTAATACTGGAGGGAATCATGAGGACGTATCTGCTGTCTGACGAAGGAAAGGAAGTTACTATGTTCCGTCTGCGGGAAGGAGATACCTGTGTTCTGTCAGCGTCCTGTATTCTCTCAGCTATTACTTTTGATGTGGAGATTGAGGCACAGACAGACTGCAGAGCCTTGTTGATTCCCACCAGGGTTTTATCCAGAATAACCAAAGAAAACGTTTATCTGGATAATTATGTATATAAAGAAGCGGCAAAAAGATTTTCCGACGTAGTGGAAGCTATGGAGCAGATGATGTTTCTTAACCTTACCCAAAGAGTAGCTGCGTTTCTGCTGGATGAGTCAGCAAAAAGCAAAACAGATACCATTGCCATGACTCATGAGGAGATTGCCAAGGCAATTGGAAGTGCCAGAGAAGCTGTCAGCAGGACCTTGAAGCAGCTTTCTAAAAAAGAAATGATTTCTCTCAACAGAGGAGAGATAAAGATAGAGAAGAAAGAAGAACTGTATCAGATGCTGTAAGATTTTTCAGGAGGGAGAAGCTCTATGCATTACACAAAAGTAAAAGGGATTTTGTCTTCAGAAAATGGTATGAATTTATACAGAGGCTGTACCCATGGCTGTATTTACTGCGATTCCAGAAGCCGATGCTATCAGATAAACCATGTTTTTGAGGACGTGGAAGTAAAGGAAAATGCCCTGGAGCTTCTGGAACAGGCGCTGCGGCGGAAGAGGAAAAAATGTATGATTGCCACCGGAGCCATGACGGATCCTTATCTGCACTTAGAAGAGAAGCTGAATTATACGCGCAGAGCCCTGGAATTGATTGCAGACTATGGATTTGGGCTGTCTATTCAGACGAAGTCTGATCGTATTTTGAGAGATCTGGATCTGCTGAAAAAGATAAATGAGAGGGGAAAATGTGTGGTTCAGATCACAATGACTACCTGGGATGAGAAGCTGTGCAGAAAGATAGAACCTCATGTCTCTTCCACCAGAGAGAGATACAGGGTACTGAAAATCCTGGAGGAAAATGGGATTCCTGCCATTGTCTGGATTTCCCCTATTCTTCCGTTTATCAATGATACAGAGGAAAATGTAAATGGGATTCTGGATTACTGTATAGACGCCAAGGTATACGGGGTGCTTTGTTTTTCCATGGGATTGACATTAAGAGAAGGAAACAGGGAGTATTTTTATGCTCAGCTGAGAGAAAAGTTTCCGGGATTAGAGAAAAAGTACCAGAGTATCTATGGGAACCGATACGAAGTAATAAGCCCGAAAAATACCCGCCTGATGGAACTTTTAAGAAGGAGATGCCAGGAAAATGAGCTGGAATACAGAGTGAAGGAGCTGTTTGCGTATATGCGGAAGTTTCCGTGCGAAGAAACTGCGGTACAGCTGGAACTTTCAGATTTTTTAGAAGGATTTTTATAAAAAAAGCGTACATGCCTTTTTAAACAGAAAGTTTAGAAAATGCGAAGGGCAGGTACTCTTTTTTTAAGAAAAGAGTTATAATAGTAACAGGATCTGCTTAATGATTAAGAGGACGGAGAAAATGGATCGCCGGTTTTCTCTGCTGTCTTTAGCAGAAAATGTAGTTTGGGCGGCACTTTGGTAAAGGGGGATTGGATATGGATAATGAATTAGCTTTACTGACACTTTTTGGATCTGTCGCAGCGTTGCTTTTTGCCTGGGGAAGGGCGAGAAGGGTGCTTGCTTTTCCGGAGGGGAGTGAGAGGATGAAGAAAATTTCTTCCTCCATACACCAGGGAGCTATGGCATATCTCCGGCGGCAGTACAGGATTCTGATCGGTTTTTTCGCAGGGATGTTTTTGATACTTATAGGTATGGCGGCTTTTGGATTTTTGACGTGGTTTGTGCCGTTTGCCTTTGTTACAGGAGGATTTTTTTCGGGGCTATCCGGATTTGTAGGAATGCAGATTGCTACCCGTGCAAATGCCAGAACAGCGCAGGCATGCCGCGTGGGACTGAACAAGGGGCTGAATGTGGCATTTTCTGCAGGGTCAGTTATGGGATTTACTGTTGTGGGTCTGGGTCTGCTGGATATATCCATCTGGTATCTTCTGCTGAGTCTGGTGTTTCATCTTCCTGTTGAGGATATTACCAGCACTATGCTGACCTTTGGTATGGGAGCTTCCAGCATGGCACTTTTTGCCAGGGTAGGCGGCGGTATTTACACAAAAGCGGCAGATGTGGGCGCAGATCTGGTAGGGAAAGTAGAAGCGGGAATTCCTGAGGATGATCCGCGGAATCCGGCGGTGATTGCTGACAATGTAGGCGATAATGTCGGAGATGTGGCTGGAATGGGAGCAGATCTGTATGAGTCTTATGTGGGATCAATTCTCTCAGCATGTGCCCTGGGTGTGGTGGCTTTTAATAAGATTGAGTCAGTGGACCGAGTGAACGCAGTGGTAGTTCCCATGCTTTTGGCTGCAATCGGTGTTATGGCTTCTATTCTGGGCAGTCTGCTGATCCGCACCGGAGAAAGTACGGAACAGGGGACACTTCTGAAGGCACTCCGCAGGGGGACAAACACCAGTGCGGTCCTGATTGCGGCGGCAGCATTTCCTTTGGTTTGGTTCGTTTTTGGAAGAGAATTTATCGGATTTTATCTTGCTATTTTGTTTGGGCTTCTGGCAGGCGTGCTGATTGGATTTTTCACAGAATATTTTACCTCAGATTCGTATAAACCCACCAGAAAACTGGCAGAAAAATCTTCCACAGGGTCAGCAACTATTATCATCGGAGGACTAAGTCTCGGAATGCTTTCTACTGCGCTTCCGATTTTGATCATTGTTGTGTGTGTCATGGCGGCATATTCCTTCTCCGGCGGTTTTATAGATTCCAGCAGGGGACTGTATGGAATTGCCCTGGCAGCAGTAGGGATGCTGTCTACACTGGGGATTACTCTGGCTACAGATGCATACGGGCCTATTGCCGACAATGCCGGAGGAATTGCAGAAATGGCGGGACTGGAACCGGAAGTAAGGAGGCGTACGGATGCGCTGGATTCCCTTGGAAATACCACTGCGGCAACTGGAAAGGGATTTGCCATCGGTTCTGCAGCTCTGACAGCTTTGGCGCTTATTGCTTCCTATGTGGAAAAAATCCAGGAAGTGGGAGGAGAAGGAATACAGCTGGATATGAGTGTGATGAATCCGACGGTTTTATGTGGCCTGTTTATCGGAGCATGTCTGCCATTTCTTTTTGCAGCATTGACGATGTCTTCTGTGGGACGCGCAGCTCAGAGCATTGTTATGG
Organism: uncultured Blautia sp.; assembly: GCA_944380235.1. Classification (GTDB taxonomy): domain Bacteria; phylum Bacillota; class Clostridia; order Lachnospirales; family Lachnospiraceae; genus Blautia. Next base: position 13,251 of record CALWHD010000098.1, on the reverse strand, counting down.
AGGTGAGACGTCAGTTCAAAGAGATAAAGGGACTGATGGAGGGAAAAGCGGAAGCAGATTATGAGGCTTGTGTAGATATCTGTACAAGAGCCAGTTTAAAGGAGATGGTCCTGCCTACACTCCTTGCCATTGTGATTCCTGTCCTGGTAGGACTGATTCTGGGATACAACGGAGTGATCGGAATGCTGGCAGGATCCACTGCTGCCGGTTTTCTTCTGGCGGTATTTATGTCTAATGCAGGCGGTGCCTGGGATAACGCCAAGAAATATATTGAAGGCGGTGCTTACGGAGGAAAGGGCAGCGAATGCCATAAGGCAGCAGTGGTGGGAGATACCGTGGGAGATCCTTTCAAAGATACTTCAGGTCCCTCTATTAATATTTTGATCAAGCTGCTTTCTATGGTATCCATTGTATTTGCAGCATTCGTGGTTCAGTTTCATATTTTCTGATGCGAGATGAATTTCGAAATCTGCGCACTGTCAGAGGGTTTGACTGCCCTATTGGGTAAAATATTTAGTAAAACCGTTTTCTGCGCACAGCAGGCCATGACAGGAATTTTAAGAAATTTCTTTTAAAAGGTGAGGAATCATGGTATGATGAACAAATGCGGGGAGATGGAACGTGGAGATGAAATATGGCATAAGGAGCGAGAAAAATGTGTTTAGAGTTTAAAGAGATTACTGCCGATGCTATCGGAGAGATGCTGCCCTATTATACTTTACGGAAAAACAGAACCTGTGACAGTGTATTTCTGGAGAGTTTCATCTGGAAAGAATTCTATAAAGTGCGATATGCAGTATGGGAGGAGAAGGCAATTTTATGGCTGATGGAGGATGAAAAAGGACCTTTTTCAGCTATGCCCCTATGCAGAGAGGAAGATCTCCCGGAGGCTTTTGCGGTACTGGAGAAGTATTTTAATGAAGAGCTGGGGACCAGACTGACCATCCATCTTGCAGACGAATATGCAGTACAGTACCTGCAGCTTCCAAGGGAAAAATACCTGGTGGAAGAGCAGGAGGATGCCAAAGATTACATCTATTATGGAGAGGCTCTGAGAAAACTTTCCGGTAAAAAACTTCATAAAAAGAAAAATCGGCTGAATGTTTTTTTGCGGCAGTATGAGGGACGTTTTGAATACCGTAGACTGTGCTGTTCTGATAAAGATGATGTGTGGAAATTTTTGGATCACTGGAGACTTCAGAAGGGAGAGGATGTAGAGGAACATCTGGACTATGAGGTCAGAGGAATTCATGATATTTTGAGAAATTGTTCTGATTTAAATATCCGTATGGGCGGTATCTATATTGATGATAAACTGGAGGCGTTTTCTGTGGGAAGTTATAATCCTGTGGAAGATATGGCGGTAATCCATATTGAAAAAGCAAATGCACAGATCAATGGCTTATATCAGGCCATCAACCAGATGTTTCTGGCAAATGAATTTCCAGATGCAGAATGGGTAAACAGGGAAGATGATTTGGGAATTGAAGGTCTCCGGAAGGCAAAGATGTCTTATAATCCGGCAGATTTTGCCAGAAAATATCTGGTGATGCAGAAAGCAGAAGGAACAGATCAATGAGTAAGAATACGCTGAAAAAAAGAGAAAATCTCTGGAGAGAAAAGGATGTGATCTACCTTACAGAAGAAGAAAAACGGGAAACTCTTCCTCTTTGGAGGGAATGCTTTCCGGAGGATTCTCAAGAATTTCTGGATTATTATTATACAGTTGTTGCCGGAAAAAATCGGATAGCTGTGATTCGGAAAAATGGGGAAATAATATCCATGCTGCACAGGAATCCATATCGTCTGAAAGTAGGAGAAAAAGTGTGGGATGTGGACTATCTTGTTGCGGTGGCTACCAAAAAGGAAGAGCGGGGAAAAGGGGCTATGGCCACAGTTCTTACAAAGGTTTTAAGAGACATGAACAAGGAAAAACGTCCGCTTACTTTTTTAATGCCGGCAGCGGAAGCTATTTATGCACCCTATGACTTTACCTACATTTCACGCGAGAAAAGAATGGTACTGGAGAAAGAAAATATAGAACAGGTACCTGTGCAGGAATCTTTCAGTGCGTATGAGCGAGCGGCTGAAATTATGGAAAACTGTCTGCAGGATAATGCAGATGTATATACGGTAAGAGACGAAAGCTATGTATCAGACTTGATAAAAGAGCTGAAAAGCGACTTCGGATCTCTTGAGTTTTTAGTTAAAAATGAAAAGACAGTAGGAATTCAGGCCTACTGGGGCAGAGAAAAAAGAGAACAGAGACTTTTGTATGCGCCTCATGAAGAGTGTATATGTTCTGCAGGAAGACCGCTGATTATGGGGCGAATCACAAATATATTTTCTTTTTTGACGATATTTTCGTTAAAAGAAAGAGGCAGGATTGTGGCAGAACTGGAAGTACAGGATACATGGATTGCGGAAAATAATGGTGTTTTTCTGTGGACACTTACAGAACAGGGGAGTGTATTGGAAAAAGAGAAAGCGCAGCTGCAGGTAGCTGAAAAACGGGAAGATGTGTATTTAAAAACCGATATTTCTCAACTTATGTCCTGGCTTATGGGATATGAAAAACCAAAAGAAATCTGGAAGGAAATTTCAGGGGAAACAGTTGGTATTTTACAAAAGATCAGAAATATGGAAAATGTGTGGATCGATGAAGTAGTATGAGAATGTGGAAATACCGGAAGGCAATATTTGAAAAGCCTTCCGGTATTTTTCATAGATAATTACTACGATAAAACTATTTTTGATATTGGAGGATAAATTGCTGGACGTTTTTGTTGCTAAATGCAAGATATAGGCAAATTTAACAAGAAAAATCTTGATAATTAAATCTATTTAATAAAAATAATATAAATAATTGACAATAAAGAGAAAATTATTATATTATTGTTTTAACAAAACACTTTAGGGAATTGTTTTCTTACAAATAAGAGAAGAAAATAAGGAGAAGGTATTGAAAATTTGGGGACAATGGAAGTTTAACGAGTAAGCAAAGGAGGATAATGTGACAACAGAAAAATTATTAAAAAAACTGGAAAGACCGGCGGGGAAAGTTGATGTGGTGCTGGATACGGATACATACAATGAAATTGATGACCAATTTGCATTGGCATATTTGATACGATCTGATGAAAAACTTAATCTAAAGGCTGTCTATGCAGCGCCTTTTTTCAACCATCATTCGGTAAGCCCGGGAGATGGTATGGAAAAAAGCTATCAGGAAATTCATAAGATCCTTTCTTTAATGGGAAAGGAAGAGCTGAAAGAAATAACCTATAAAGGTTCCGGAAGATTCCTGCCCGGAGAGAAAGAAGCCGTTGATTCTCCTGCAGCGCATGATTTGATTCGGCGCGCACGGGAGCGTGACGAAGAAAACCCTTTATATGTAATTGCTATTGGAGCGATCACAAATATCGCGTCGGCAATTCTGCTGGAACCGTCTATTATAGACAAAATTGTGGTTGTCTGGCTGGGAGGCAATTCACTGGACTGGCATGACAACCGTGAGTTTAATGCTTACCAGGATATTGCGGCAGCAAGAGTAGTGTTTGGCTGCGGTGTGCCGCTTGTCCAGCTTCCTTGTATGGGAGTGGTTTCTGCTTTTGCAACGACCGGTCCGGAGCTGGAATACTGGTTAAAGGGGAAAAATAAACTTTGCGATTATCTGGTGGAAAATACAGTAAATGAAGCCGGACTTATAGGACAGACAGGGTGTTGGAGCAGGGTGATATGGGATGTAACGGCGGTGGCATGGCTTTTAGATGAAGATTTTATGTATGATCGATATGAACACAGCCCGATTCCTGAGTACGACGGCAAATGGGGATTTGATAAGACACGGCATATGATCAAATATGTTTATGGTATCAACAGAGACAGTATTTTCAGGGATTTATTTGAAAAACTGGCGAGATAATGTGAAAGAGAAGCAGGAGTTATTTTCAGAAAACGGACCCCTTTCATTAAAAAGAAAAAAAGAAGAGGATATTCTTGTATTTCGGGAATTTCTCTTCTTTTTTTACAGGGTGCACCAGGTCTATCCTGGAATACTTGTATCTCCTTATGCGGCAGAGTATAATAAAAATATAACCAGAGCAGGAGGAAAGAGAGTATGAAAAAAGATACAAAGATCACGGTGGCCGGCATCGGCGGTGTAGGCGGATATCTAGGTGCCATGCTGGCACGTCGGTATGATCATGTGACAATGGTTGCCAGAGGAGAACGGAAAAAAACGCTGGAAACACAGGGGCTTCATCTGCATAGTGAATATAACGGAGAAATCACTGTGCATCCATGGAATGTGGTGGAGACTGGAAAGGAGATACAGGAAAAACAGGATTTTGTTTTCATTTGTGTGAAAAATTATTCTCTGGAAGAAGTCTGCCGTGATTTAAAAGGATGTGTAGATGAGCATACGATTGTACTGCCGGTGATGAATGGTGCAGATCCAGGGGAACGTACCAGGGAATTTCTTCCTGGGTGCCAGGTGGTGGATGCGGTTATTTATATTACATCTTTTTTTAATAAAGACTACTCTATTACGCAGATCGGGCAGTATGCTAAGATTCAGATCGGCATTCAGAATGGAAAAGAAGCGGAAGAAGAGGCAGTAAGATGTGCCGGAGAATGTATGAAGGAGGCAGGGATCGACTGTCAGATCTGTGAAAATGTGGAAGGAGCTGTCTGGGAGAAATACATTTTCAACTGCGGATATAATGTCATTACTGCTTACTACATGGAAATGGTGGATACACTTCAGGAATCTCCCAGGAAATGCAGAGAATTCCGGACGCTGATGGAGGAAGCGTATGAGGTATCGCAGGCAAGGAAAGTGCGCATCAGGGATAATTATCTTGACAGTGAATACCAACGTTTCATGAGGCTGGACAAAGGATCCACCAGTTCCTTGAAAAGAGATATGGAAGCAGGAAGACAAAATGAGCTGGAGACTTTCAGCGGCTACCTGGTTTCTGAGGCAAAGCGTCTGGGAATTCCTGTCCCTCTGTCTGAAAAGATGTATCAGGGGCTGTTGGAGAGAAAATAAACGTTGACGGCTGTATTTATCAGGTGTATAATGTCTCTATTAAAAGTTGCTTTTATACATTAAAGCGCAACGGTTTTAATTAGTAAAGTAATGCGACAGCAGGGAGGAAAAGGAAAATGAAATTAAAGAAAATTCTGGCTATGATAATGACAGCAGCCGTAGTATTTTCAGCGGCAGCATGCGGAAGCAGCAGTACATCAGAGAGCACCAGTTCTTCTGATGAAGAAACAGCGGACGGCAGTTCTTCAGACTCTGAGTCCGGTTCAGGGGAAACTTATACAATCGGTATCTGCCAGCAGCTGGAACATGATGCACTGGATTTGGCTACCCAGGGATTTCAGGATGCATGTGAAGAAAAATTCGGAGAAGGAAATGTTCAGTTTGACGTTCAGAATGCTCAGGGAGAGCAGGCAATGTGTGCTACTATTGCCAATAATTTTGTATCCTCTGACGTAGATCTGATTCTTGCAAACGGTACACTGCCTTTGCAGACAGCCGCTTCTGCTACATCAGATATTCCGATTCTGGGAACTTCTATTACAGATTACGGAACAGCCCTTGGAATTGACGATTTTTCAGGAACTACAGGTGTAAATATTTCAGGCACCAGTGATCTGGCTCCTATTGATGAGCAGGCAGCTATGCTGAAGGAACTGATTCCGGATGCGGAAAATGTGGGAATTCTCTACTGTTCTGCAGAGTCTAATTCCAAATATCAGGCAGATTTGTTTGCAGCAGCTTTAGAAGAACTGGGAATCACGAGCAAAGAATATACAGCAGCTGATTCCAATGAGATTCAGAATGTTGTTACAAATGCTATTTCCGAATGTGATGCTATCTATGTTCCTACAGACAATACTATGGCATCCAATACAGAAATTATCAACAATGTCTGCCTTCCGGCAAAAATTCCGGTAATTGCCGGAGAACAGGGAATCTGCTCCGGATGCGGTATTGCCACACTGTCCATCAGCTACTATGATATCGGCTACAAAGCAGGAGAAATGGCATACGATATTCTGGCAAACGGTGCAGACATTACTGCTATGGCAGTAGAAAACGCTCCGCAGGTTACGAAGATGTACAATCCGACAATCTGTGAAGAACTGGGCATCCAGATTCCAGATGATTACGAACCGATTGAAGAGTAAAAAAATTTTTATGCATAAGGCAAAGAGACTGCTGCATGGAGCGGCAGTCTATTGCTGTCTGTAGAGAAAAAGAAAGAAAAGGACAGAAGGGACGAAATATTATGATAGTAGAATATTTTTCATTACTGGATCCCGCGGCGCTTATGCGGAATATCCCGGGAACAGTTGCTCAGGGACTTATTTGGGGAATTATGGCGCTGGGGGTATACATTACCTTCCGTATTCTAGATTTTGCGGACCTGACCGTAGACGGCTCTCTGGCTACCGGAGGAGCAGTGGCAGTTATGCTGATCCAGGGAGGCATGCATCCTGCCGTATCGCTGATCTTTGCTTTCCTTGCCGGTATGCTGGCAGGAATGGTAACAGGGCTTCTGCATACAGCGCTGGGGATTCCGGGTATTCTTGCAAGTATTCTTACACAGATATCCCTGTATTCCATTAACCTGGGAATTATGGGAAAGGCAAACCAGAGCGTGGGAATTACACAGCAGAATCTGGTAGCATCCATAAAATATGTTTCCGCAGATGACAGTCTTGTTTTTTTCGCTAAGATGATTCTGGGATGCCTGATTTTGGTGGCAGCTGTATACTGGTTTTTTGGTACGGAACTGGGAGCTTCTATCCGTGCCACGGGATGTAATCCTCAGATGGCCAGGGCACAGGGAATCAACACCAACTATACAAAGGTGCTGGCACTGATGATATCCAATGGACTGGTAGGCTTAAGCGGAGGTATTTATGCTCAATATCAGAGCTCTGCAGACGTAAATATGGGGAGAGGTGCCATTGTTATTGGCCTTGCGGCTGTTATAATCAGCGAGGTTATTTTCGGAAAGCTGTGCGCAGGAAAGAAAATTGCGTTTGCTTATACTCTGGCAGCAATTTTCGTAGGTTCTATTCTCTATTACATGGCATGTTCTCTGGTTATCTGGCTGAAAGTAGACAGTAATTACATGAAACTGTTTTCAGCAATCGTTGTGGCATTTTTCCTTGCAGTGCCTTATCTGAAAGAGAAACATGCAGTGAAAAACAGGAGGGCGAAATAATGGGATACATGCTTGAAATCCAGGATATACATAAGACGTTTAATAAGGGGACTATCAATGAAAAAGTAGCTTTAAACGGAGTGAATTTAAACCTGAATCCCGGAGATTTTGTTACCATCATCGGAGGAAACGGTGCCGGAAAATCCACTACCTTAAATGCCATTGCGGGTGTATGGGCAGTGGACGAAGGAAAGATCATTGTAGACGGAACAGACATTACAAGATTGTCAGAACATAAAAGAGCAGTATATCTGGGAAGAGTTTTCCAGGATCCTATGACAGGGACAGCAGCAACTATGTCAATTGAGGAAAATATGGCGATCGCGGCCAGAAGAGGGGAACGAAGGGGGCTTGGCTGGGGTATTTCCAGAAAAGAAAGAGACAGCTACCGGGAGCAGCTAAGAGAATTGAATTTAGGACTGGAAGATCGTCTGAGCAGCAAAGTTGGTCTTTTATCAGGAGGACAGAGACAGGCTATCACGCTTCTTATGGCATCCCTGAAGAAACCAAAGCTGCTGCTGTTGGATGAACATACAGCAGCCCTTGATCCGAAAACTGCAGCAAAGGTGCTGGAGATTTCAGATAAGATTATTGTTGAGCATAATCTGACAGCCATGATGGTAACACATAATATGAGAGATGCCATTGCCCATGGAAACAGACTGATCATGATGCACGAAGGAAGAGTCATCTATGATGTAGCGGGAGAAGAAAAGAAAAAGCTCCATGTATCTGATCTGCTGGCAAAATTTGAAGAGGCGAGCGGAAGTGAGTTTGCAAATGACAGAATGATGCTGTCATAGAAAAATCTTAATTGAGTTGCCGACGAACGGCCACACAGATTTGTGTGGTCGTTTTTTTCTGAGCAAGGTATGAAAATATGGCTGTCTTCTTATACTACAAATACTACAAACACAGAGGGTTTATTGAAAAAAGAGAAATTCCCTCAAAAAAGGAAAGGAGAATGCCTGTGATCGATCAAAGAATCCATAGTAAAGAAGAGTTTGCCCGACAGATGCAGGCTGGGTGCAGTGCCGTATCCTGGGAAACAGAGGACGGAAAGCATTTATGGGGCAGGAATTTTGACTTTAATAAGATTGCAGCGGACAGCAAAATCACTTATGTTCCAAAAGATACAGAATTTTATACTTTGGGATGTGGACTGGAAGATACGCTGGATACAAATACCAGGCAGGTTTCCCGTTATGCAGCGCTGGGAATGGGAACTATGATACTTCAGTCTACACCTGCACTCTATGAAGGAATCAATGAAAAAGGGCTGGCAGGAGGACAGCTTTATTACCGGGAATTTGCTGTCTATCCAGAAGAAAAAGATGAGGGAAGGCTGTCAGTACAGCCCCCTTTTCTGGTTACTTATCTGCTTGCAGTATGTGCTGCTGTGGAGGATGTGGTAAAAGAATTAAGGAAAAAGATTCAGCTTTTGGGGATGCCTCTTCTGGGTACGGTTCCCTCCATACACTGGACTTTTTCAGACAGAACCGGGGAGAGTATCGTGATAGAACCGGATAAGGACGGACTCAAAATCTACAGAAATACCATAGGAATCATGACCAACAGCCCGGGATATGAATGGCACAGACTGAATCTGCTGAATTATTCCCATATCAGAAACCTGGACTATGAAGATTTTGAACTCAACGGGGAATATTTTTCCCAGTGTTTTTCCGGAAGCGGAGCAGCAGGAATACCGGGAGACTGGTCGTCTCCTTCCCGATTTGTCCGTCTGGCCTTTTTAAAAGATTTCTGCATGAAAGGAAAAAATGAGGAGGAGGGAGTGACAAATCTATTTCATATTTTTGCTTCGGCCGCCTTTCCTATGGGGATGGTAAAGGTTACAGACACCGGAGCCTCTACAGAGCTTGACAGGGAGGTTTTACCTTATGATTATACAGTATATACCTCCCTGATGTGTCTGGAATCCCTGAAATTCTATTGGATTTCTTATAGAAATATGAGGGTACAGTATGTGGATCTGAGAAAGCTGCTGAAACTGAGCGAAATCAGACAGTTTGAAATTGACCTCGAAGAGGATTTCAGGTCCAGGATTTAGAGGTTCATCTTTTCTTTTTCCACTTCAGAAGAAGGGCAGAGTTAATCATTACCAGCACCGAGCCTGCATTATGGACCAAAGCCCCTACTACGGGATTGAGGATTCCTGTAATTGCCAGGAGGATGGCGATGAAGTTCAGTGACATGGAAAATGTCAGATTGCATTTAATGGTGAGCATCATTCTTTTTGCAAGAAAGAAGAGGTGGGGGAGTTCATGGATGTCATCATTGACCAGGGCTATATCTGCCGCATCTACGGCAATATCACTGCCTATACCTCCCATGGCAATACCTACCAAGGCTTTTTTCAGGGCAGGGGCATCGTTGATCCCGTCGCCTACCATGCAGACCTGTCTGCCGGACTTCTGACTGTTTTCTATCCAGTTTAGTTTGTCTTCTGGAAGGCATCCCGCCAGAAATTCCTCAATGTGAAGCTGCCGTGCAATGTTTTGTGACGCATTCTGGTGATCTCCGGTAAGAAGGACGGGAGAGACCCCGGCTTCCTTCAGATTGGAAATCATGCGGTCTGCATTTTCGCGCAGGGTGTCAGAGAGGGCTAAAAATCCGGAGAAGGATTGGTTTATGGCTACAAAAATTATAGTACAGCCAAGAGAAAGATAATGCTGGATTTCTTTCTTCACAGAAGATGGGACAAAAATATGGTTTTCTGTCAGCAGGGAAAGATTTCCCGCAAGAATTTCCATTCCTTTCACCTGGCTTTTGACACCCCTTCCAGGAATCATCTGAAAGGTTTCTGCCGGAGGGACTTCACAGCTGAATTTCTGCCTGAAGCAGCGCACAACTGCTTTTCCCAGGGGATGCTCTGAGCGCAGCTCAGCCATAGCGGTATATGTGTACAGCTGTTTTTCGTCAATATTGCTTTGTACTGTATGTACAGCTGTTACCTGAGGTGTTCCGTAAGTCAGGGTTCCTGTCTTGTCAAAGGCAATATGGGATACTTGGGCCAGACGCTCCAGAGCGTCTCCTTCCCTGACAAGAAAACCATGTTTGGTGGCATTGCCGATGGCTGCCATGACAGCAGTGGGAGTGGCAAGAACCAGGGCACAGGGACAGAAGACTACCAGGATCGTCACCGCACGTATGATCTCTCCGGAAAAGAACCAGGTCAGTGCTGCGGCAGTCAGGGCAATGATGACAATCCAGGTTGCCCAGCGGTCTGCGATACCCACGATTTTAGCTTTTCCTGCATCTGCAGACTGTACCAGACGTATCATGCGCTGGATCGAGCTGTCTTCTCCTACACGTTCTGCTCTCATATCAAAAGAGCCGAATTGATTGACAGTACCGCTGGATACCTCATCTCCGGGACCTTTGTCTACAGGCAGGGATTCTCCTGTCATGACAGCCTGATTTACAGATGTCTGTCCTGTCTGAATAATGCCGTCTGCAGGAACCGTCTCACCGGGAAGCACACGAAGGATATCGCCTGCCTGTACCTGTTCTGCAGGGATGATTTCTTCTTTGCCTTTAAAAAGTCTTCGAGCGGTTCGGGGAGTCAGGTGCACAAGCTTTTCAATGCCTGCTCTCGCCCTTGCTACAGTAAGATCTTCCAGAAGTCCGCCCAGCTGCATGATAAAAGCAACCTCTCCCGCAGCGAAATCTTCCCCAATAACTACAGAGGCAGCCAGGGCAATGGAAACCAGCACATCTGCCTTGATATCAAAAGCGGTTACCAGACCAATAAAGGCTTCCAGGATAATAGGAATACCGCATAAAAGAATGGCGATCCATGCCATATCAAAGGGAAAGGGAGTAAAACCCAGGATACTGGCAAGCAGGGCCATAGCAGAGAGAATAAGAAATATAATGTCTCTCCGGGTTCCTCCCCATTCTAAAAGTTCTTCCAGTTTCTTCACAAAACTCCTCCTTTCTTTTATACCTATAGGGGTATATGTAAATTATATACCCATGGGGGTATGGGTTGTCAAGAGGTTAAAAAAAGAATGGACGTCTTTACAGGCATCCATTCTTCTTTTTGCATGTGATTAATTCATATTGGCAAAGCGTTCTACAGCTTTGGTAAAATTAGCAATGGTCTGATCTGCGTCACCATGTTCGATCCCGTCTCTGACACAGTGCTTGATATGCCCCTCCAGCACCACCTGTCCTGCCTTGTGAAGGGCAGATTTTGCTGCGTTGATTTGTGCCAGGACATCTTCACAGGGGACATCTTCGTCCACCATTCGGTCAATTGCCTGTACCTGTCCGATGATTTTTTTCAGACGGCGGTGCAGGTTTTCAGAATCCATACATTGTCGCATCCTTACACCTCCCGGTTTCCTATACCTATAGGGGTATCTCTTTCCATATTATGAAAGATTTGCAGAAAGATGTCAAGGAAAATTACTTTGGTGTACGCAGAAATTTATCCGTAAATTCTTCCGCAGGGATAGGGCGGCTATAGTAATAGCCCTGGCCCAGATCACAGCCCAGAGATTTTAAAAGTTCTGCCCCTTCTGCGGTTTCGATTCCTTCTGCTACTGTGGAAATAGACAGCCTTTTTGTCAGAGAGATGATCTCCTCAATGATGACCATCTGGCTGGGATTTTCTTTCGGTGAGAGGTCAGACAAAAAGCCTCTGTCCAGTTTCAGTTCATCAATATGCAGACTTCCCAAGGTATTTAAAGTTGAATATCCGCTTCCAAAATCATCCAGAGAGATGTGGAACCCTTTCTCCTTTAACTGGGCGATCCGAGCATTTAATTCCTCTACATTTTCCATTGCCAGACCCTCCAGGATTTCCAAAGTGATAAGATTAGGAGAAATCTGATATTTTTTTGTAATCCTACAAAGGTTCTCCACGTAATCCGATTCGTAAAACAGCAGTTTTGACTGATTGATCGAAATCGGAACAGGGGTGAGACCGCTGTCTATCCATTTTTTCATCTGACAGCACACCTTTTCTGTCATGTATAGATCAAGTCGGGCACAGAAACCATTTTTTTCAAAAAGAGGAATAAACTGGTCCGGGAAGATGATTTTTCCTTCCTGAGTGGTCCAGCGTACCAGTGCCTCGGCGCCGCCTAAAGTTCCGTCCCTCAGGCGAAATTTCGGCTGAAGGAACAGGCGAAATTCCTGGTCTTTTAATGCCTGATTCATATGACTTTCTACATAATTTTCCAGCTGCTCCTGTTTATGCAGATCAAAATTATAAAACCAGACATTATTTTGATGACTTCCTTTTGCTGTATGCAGCGCAAAGATCGAGTGGGTGATCAATTCCTCAAAAACATGGTCTTCCGATTCTGTTCCGCTGCGCACTGCCACTCCGCAGTACAGTAGTATCTGATAATTATGACGGGTATTCAGAGAGTAAAGGCTGATCTGGTTCATAATAGATTCCAGGCGCTTCCGAATTTTGGGCTTGTCCGTGTCCAGCAGGAAAAGGAAAAAAGAGTCTCCGGAATCCCGGCAAAAATATTCTCCCTCTGTAAGATTCTGCTGGAGCATCTGCTTCATATGGCGAAGCAGGTCATCTGCCCTGTCTCTGCCGAAGATTTCATTGATAAATTTAAACTGATGGATATTCATGGAAATAATACTGCATCGTTTGCTCATTTCCAGAGAATCCCGTACTTTTTGAGTAAATCCGGCAAGATTATATGCGCCTGTCAGGGTATCATGATAGGCAATTTGCCGCAGCTGGCGGTTGCTCTGTTTTAAAGTCCGGTAGCCGTATAAAATCAGAAAGGAAATCAACAGCAGAATGATAAAAAATACTACTCTGGTTGTAAGCACGATCTGGTAAAAAGTATGATTGAGCTGCTGTGTGGTGTTTACGCAGAAGAGATACCAGCCGTTTATACCTACAGGTTCCAGATAGACCTTATAGTCATCTCCGCTATATTGAAAGCTGGAAAAGCAGCTGGTTTCCTGTTCTATGGATGTCCTAAGATGTTCTTTTGCATCT
>CALWHD010000097.1 GCA_944380235.1 uncultured Blautia sp. | reverse complement strand
CAGGAGAGTCCCAGCCTGTGATAAAGAACGCAGAGCCCCAGGTCCCGGGACTGCCTATGGCGGAAAAGAGAAATATGGCGTACATGTCCACAGAAGTCATGAAGGGCAGAGGAGAAGGAATTGTCGCTGCTGCAGGTATGAATACAGAGCTGGGAAAGATTGCCGGCATGATGAACGAGGAAAAAAGGGAACTTACTCCTCTGCAGAAACGCCTGGGAGATCTCGGGAAGATCCTGAGCATAGCGGCAGCCGCACTGTGCGTGGGACTTTTTCTGCTGGGACTGATGCAGCACAGAAATCTGCTGCAGATGCGGCTCCTTGCCATTTCTCTCGCGGTAGCAGCGATTCCGGAAGGGCTTCCGGCAGTGGTGACGATCGTGCTGGCTCTGGGCGTGGCGCGGATGGTGAAAGTAAACACCATTATCCGAAAACTTCCGGCAGTGGAAACCCTGGGTTCTGTGGGGGTCATCTGCTCTGACAAGACGGGAACTCTGACAGAGAACAAGATGAAGGTTACAGAGCTTTATGCCAACGACCGGATCATGCCTCTGTCACAGGTGCGTAAAAGAGAATTTCCAAGACTGGTAGAGGGATTTCTCCTCTGCAGCAACAGCAGGCTTGGAAAACAGGAGGTGGGAGATCCCACAGAGCTTGCCCTGCTTCATATGGGAAAAGAGATGGGTTATGATCAGGAGCGGCTGAGAGAGCAGTTTCCCAGAACTTTTGAGATTCCCTTTGATTCGGAAAAGAAATATATGGTATCTGTACATAAGGACAGCGGACATGAGACAGTCTATGTCAAGGGAGCCTGTGATTATATCCTGGAGAAATGCAGCTATATTTCCCTGAATGGAAAGACGGAACCTATGACCCAGGCACGGAAGATGAAGATCCGGATCGCCATGGAATCTATGGCAAAGGACGGTCTGAGAGTCCTGGGTCTGGCCTTTCGGGAACGGATAGGGGCGAAGAGCGAGAAGGCGCTTACAGAGAATCTGATCTTTGCGGGAATGGCAGGAATGCTGGATCCGCCGAGAAAAGAGGCTGCGCAGTCCATGAAGATACTGAAGCGTGCCGGAGTGCAGGTGGTTATGATCACAGGGGATTACAAGGATACGGCATTTGCTGTAGCGAAGCGCCTGAAGATCGCAGATTCCATGGAGCAATGCATTACCGGGCAGGAACTTGATGAAATGAGCGAGGAGAAATTCAGGAGCAGGATAAAAAATATCCGGGTATTTGCCAGAGTGACTCCTGCTCATAAAGTAAGGATCGTAAAAGGGTTTAAGGCAAACGGAAAGATTGCGGCCATGACCGGAGACGGGGTCAATGACGCTCCGTCCCTTCAGGCAGCTGATATTGGGATTGCCATGGGAAAAAATGGTACAGATGTTGCGAAAAATGCTGCGGATATGATACTGGCCGACGATAATTTCTCTACGATCGAAAAGGCGGTAGAAGAGGGAAGAAGCATTTATGTGAACATAAAGAAATCAATCCTCTTCCTTCTCTCTTCCAACTTCGGGGAGATACTTACCATGTTCGGGGCAGTGGCGCTGAGCCTGCCTGCGCCTTTAAAGGCAAGCCACATTCTCTGGGTGAATCTGATCACAGATTCGCTGCCTGCCCTTGCTCTTGGCATTGACAAAAACGACCGGGAATCCTTGATGAGCAAAGCTCCCCGGGATCCCAAGGAAGGGCTGTTTGCCCACGGAGGCTGGATGTTTACTCTTTTTTACGGAATACTGATCGGGTGCATCACGCTCTATGCTTTTTCCCTGGGAGGTCAGACATATGCCTTTACAGTTCTGGGAATTTCCCAGCTTTTTCATGCCATCGGCATGAGAGATAAGGATAAATCCATACTGCGCATGAACCACCTGGAAAATCCTTTTATGCTTTTGGCGTTTTTCCTGGGAATCGCCCTGCAGGTGATGGTAACAGAGATACCGTTTCTTGTAGAAGCTTTTGGAACTGCAAAGCTTTCTCTTTCCCAGTGGAAGCTGCTTCTTGGAATCTCAGCAGTACCTCTTCTGGTTCATGAGATTCTCCTGATCCCCAGAAAGCTTCTGGGAATCGGGCGGAGACGATAAAAATGCAAGTAAAAATAAACAGAATTGCATATGAAAAAGCTAAAACCTTGATTTTTCCTCCAAAAACCCAGAAAAATGCAGGAAATACTTGACAGGAAATCATATAGTGGCATAAAATAAAGAACAGTGAATGATCAAAGAAGAAAATACCAGGAGGAGAGCCATGACACCGTACAGAGAACTTAGCAGAGAACAGTTACAGGCCATGAAAGCCGAATTAGAAAAGCAGTTTGAAGAAGTAAAAGCAAAAGGTTTAAATCTCGACATGTCCAGAGGAAAACCGTCCAAAGAACAGTTAAACCTTGCTATGGGCATGATGGAAGAACTGAAAAGTACAGATAAACTGAAATGCGAGACAGGAGTTGACTGCCGCAACTACGGTCTGCTGGAAGGTATTCCGGAAGCAAGGCGCCTTCTGGGAGAAATGACAGAGGTTGTGCCGGAGCACATCATTATCTTCGGAAACTCCAGTCTGAATGTTATGTTTGATACCGTTTCCCGCTCCATGACACACGGTGTCTGCGGAAGCACTCCGTGGTGCAAGCTGGATAAGGTGAAATTCCTTTGTCCGGTTCCGGGATATGACCGTCATTTCCGTATTACTGAATATTTTGGTATTGAAATGATCAACGTACCGATGACGCCTGCAGGTCCTGATATGGATATCGTAGAGGATCTGGTAAGCAAAGATCCGGCGATCAAAGGTATCTGGTGTGTGCCGAAATATTCCAATCCCCAGGGAATTACCTATTCTGCTGAGACAGTAAAGAGATTTGCAAGACTGAAGCCAGCGGCAGAAGATTTCCGTATTTACTGGGATAATGCTTACTGCATCCATCATTTATATGACGATCATCAGGACTTCCTGCTGGAAATCCTGGAAGAGTGTGAAAAAGCGGGAAATCCGGATATGGTTTATAAATTCGTTTCCACATCAAAGGTAAGCTTCCCTGGTTCCGGTATCGCGGCAGTTGCTGCTTCGCCGAAAAACCTGGAAGAGTTCAAGAAACATATGTCCGTCCAGACCATCGGACATGACAAGATCAATCAGCTTCGTCATGTACGTTTCTTCGGCGGTATTGTGGGAATGCATAAACATATGAAGAAACACGCAGAGCTTCTTCGCCCGAAGTTCGAAGCAGTGGAGAATACACTGGAGAAAGAACTGGGCGGAGCAGAGATCGGAACATGGACCAATCCAAAGGGAGGATATTTCATTTCCTTTGATTCCATGGAAGGCTGCGCGAAAGCCATTGTGGCAAAGGCAGCAGAGGCAGGCGTGAAAATGACAGAAGCAGGGGCAACTTATCCGTACGGCATTGATCCTCATGACAGCAATATCCGTATCGCGCCCAGCTTCCCCACACTGGATGAGCTGCAGCTTGCAACAGAGATCTTTGTTCTCAGTGTGAAGCTGGTAAGCATCGACAAATTATTGGCAGAAAAATAAAATTTTGATAGAGAACAACATCTTGCTTATAAGGAAAGGGCGCTGTGAAAAATGTCACAGCGTCTTTTTCCGTCAACAGGGTTTTTCTGAAAGAAAAATTGTGTTATACTGAAACATAACCTGGCGGGAAGATTTATTTCATGGTCAGGGAAAATTATAAAGGGGTAATAATATGGCAGAAAAAAAATCAAAGAAAGGAAAGTACAAAAAAGCGAAAAAAATTGTTCTGGGTGTCCTCATCGCATATGTAGCAGTGCTGGCGATTGTATATGCCGTGGGAGTTTTTTATTACTCCAGCCATTTTTATTCAGGTTCCAGCATCAACGGCATGGACTGTACGGGAATGACGCCCGAAGAGGTGGAAAAACAGATAAAAGGCGAGATTCAGACCTATGAACTTGTCCTGAAAGAACGGGGAGATAAAACAGAGAGTATCAGCGCTTCAGAGATCAGCATGGAGTACATAGCAGATGGAAAGATACAGGAACTGAAAAAAGAGCAGAATCCTTTTGCCTGGTTTCTTTCCTTTGCCAGCAGCAAAGAGTATACTATGTCAGCGACCACATCTTATGATCAGGACGCCGTCTATGCTGCCATCGATGCACTGGAGTGTTTTAAGGAAGAAAATATAGAAGCGCCTGTGGATGCACATATGGAGGTAACCGATAACGGATATGAGATCATTCCGGAAAGTATGGGAACTACACTGGATAAGGAGAAAGTAAAAGAGGCGGTCATGAATGCCATTGACAGCGGGGAAACAGAGCTGGACCTGGATGCGGCAGGCTGCTATGTGAATCCTTCTGTGTACAGTACGGATGAGTCCCTTGCAAAAGCCAAAGAAGAGGGAGAGAAGCTGCTGAATGTAACAGTTACCATTGATTTTTCCGACAGGCAGGAAGTAGTGGACAAAAGCGTGATGAAGGACTGGCTGGTTGTAGGAGAGGACGGAAGCGTTGATCTGGATTCGGAAAAGGTAAAAGAATATGTACAGAATCTGAAATATGAGTATGATACCTTTGGGCTGGACAGACAGTTTACCACTGCTTCCGGAGAGACGATCACTGTATCCGGCGGGGACTATGGCTGGCTGATCGCACCAAACGATACCACAGCAAAGATTATTGAAGCCATCAAAAGCGGACAGTCCCAGACCATAGAACCGGAATATACATATAAAGGATACTGCAGGGATACCAATGATATCGGAAATACTTATGTAGAGATCAGTATTGATCAGCAGCATATGTGGTTTTTCAAAGACGGACAGCTGATCGTGGAGACCGACGTGGTGACCGGCTGCCACAACAGAGGATGGGATACGAAAAAGGGCGTATATGCCATCATGTATAAAGAGAGAAATGCCACACTGACAGGTGAGGATTATTCTACGCCGGTGGATTACTGGATGCCGTTCTATGCCAATGTTGGAATTCATGATATTAACAGAACCGTATTCGGAGGCACAGAATATATCAATAACGGATCTCACGGCTGTGTGAACACACCGCATGAAAATGCGGAAAAAATTTACAACAATATTGAACCGGGAGTTCCGGTAGTAGTATATTAGAAGAAATACAAAGGAGTCAACAGGATGAAGATCGTAGTTTTAGCAGGAGGAAACAGTACAGAGAGAGAAGTTTCCATTTCATCAGGAAAGGGAGTCTGCAATGCTCTGAGAGAGAGAAATCACAGGGCTGTTTTGGTGGATGCTTATTTTGGCCTGGAAAGCCCGGAGCAGATCTGCTTTCCGGAGACCTATGATGTAGAGAAGGCAGCTGCCTGGATGGAGGAGAAGAGCAAAAGCCTGAAAGAAACCATGGAGACAAGGAGAGAATTCTTCGGCCCCCATGTGCTGAAGATCTGTCAGGAAGCAGATATTGTATTTCTGGCGCTCCACGGTGCCAACGGGGAGGACGGAAAAGTTCAGTCTGTCCTGGATCTGATGGGAGTTAAATATACAGGTTCGGGTCCTCTGAGCAGCGCCATGGCCATGGATAAAAGTATTACCAAGATGATTTTCGAGGCAAAGGGAATTCCTACGCCGAAGGGAGTTACCCTTCAGAGAGGAAAGTGTACCAGCGTTCTGTCTGATTATGGAATGGATTTCCCGGTGGTGGTGAAGCCCTGCTGCGGAGGCTCCAGTGTGGGTGTAAACATTGTCCGTGACCAGGCAGAATACGGTGCGGCTCTTGCAGAAGCCTTTTCCTATGAGCCTGAGGTAGTGGTAGAGCAGTTTATCACCGGAAGAGAATTTTCTGTTGCCGTAGTGGACGGAAAGGCTTATCCTGTGATCGAGATCGCACCCATCGAAGGGTTTTATGATTACAAAAATAAATATCAGGCAGGATCCTGCGTGGAGACCTGTCCTGCGGATATTTCCTCTGGCCTTACCAAGGAGATGCAGAGATATGCGGAGATGGGCTATGAAGCTCTAAATCTTGACGCTTACGGCAGGCTGGATTTTATCATGGACGAGGAAGGGAATATGTACTGCCTGGAGGCAAACACCCTTCCCGGAATGACACCTACCAGTCTGATTCCCCAGGAGGCAAAGGTGATCGGTATCAGCTATCCGCAGCTTTGTGAAAAACTGATTGAAGTTTCTCTTGATAAATATCAGTAAGAGGGGGCAGAAGGGAAATGAAAAATCTCACATTGGAAAATATTGCAAAAGCCTGCAGCGGAACTTACCGGGGACCGCAGGAAAAGAAAAATGAGGAGGTTTCCTCTGTTTTTACAGACAGCAGAAAAGCCGCAGCCGGCGGACTGTTTGTGGCGATCAAGGGAGCGCGGACAGATGCCCATGATTTTATAGACAGTGTTATGAAAGCCGGAGCCCTGGCAGCACTTTCGGAAAAGGATCTGGGAGAGCAGGAGTATCCTTACATTCAGGTGACATCCACCCTGCAGGCTGTAAAGGATATCGCGGAATTTTATCTGAAACAGCTGCAGATTCCGGTAGTAGGAATCACGGGAAGTGTGGGCAAGACCAGTACAAAAGAAATGATCGCTGCGGTGCTTTCCCAGAAATACAAGGTTTTGAAGACACAGGGAAACTTTAACAATGAACTGGGCCTTCCCCTGACAGTATTTAATCTGAGGGATGATGATGAAATTGCAGTTCTGGAAATGGGCATCAGTGATTTCGGAGAGATGCACCGCCTTGCCAAGATCGCAAGACCGGATACCTGTGTGATCACGAACATTGGATTATGCCATCTGGAGTTTTTGAAATCCAGGGATGGTATTTTAAAGGCAAAGACAGAAATTTTTGATTTTCTGGAAAAGGACGGACATGTGATCTTAAACGGCGATGATGACAAACTGGTGACTGTCCGTGAGGTGAAGGGGATTGCTCCTGTGTTCTTTGGCATTGAGAATAAAGAGGGCATCTGGGCAGATGAGATCACGCCGGAAGGACTTGCAGGGATTTCCTGTACGATCCATGTAAAGGACAGGAGTTTCCGGACTCTGATTCCCATACCTGGAAACCATATGGTATATAATGCGCTGGCAGGAACAGCTGTGGGGCTGACCTACGGATTGAGCCTGGAAGAGATTAAAAGAGGAATCGAAAGTCTTCAGCCGGTGAGCGGACGCTTTCATATTCTGGAAACAGGGAAATATACCGTTATTGATGACTGTTATAATGCCAATCCGGTGTCCATGAAAGCCTCTCTGGAGGTGCTCGCTGATGCGGGTACAAGAAAAGCTGCGATCCTTGGCGATATGGGAGAGCTTGGAGAAAATGAAGTGGAACTCCACAGAGAGGTAGGGGTTTATGCGGCTTCCAGAGCTGTTGACCTGATTATCTGTGTCGGAAAACTTTCCGCCTTTATGGCAGAGGCTGCCCATCTGGCAGCGCCGGCAAAAGAGGTGCTCCATTTTGAGACCAAGGAAGAGATGCTGGAGCAGCTGCCAAAGGTTTTGAAACAGGGGGACACAGTGCTGGTAAAGGCATCCCACTTTATGCAGTTTGAAAAGGTTGTGGAAGTGCTGGAGAAAATGTAAAATAGAGAAAAATATGAGGATCATAAAATCCCGGAGCGTATGAGCTTCGGGATTTTTGTCTGTCCTGACACAAATATTTTTCTGAAATTTGCCTATCCTATATTTTTATGGTATACTACCCAGGTTATGCCCGGTAAACCGGCTATAGACAATACTATAACTGAGGAGGACATATTACATGATCAATAACATTCTGACAGAAATCAATAATTTTCTGTACACCTACCCCTTACTGATTCTTTTAGTGGGGACAGGTATCTGGTTCAGCCTGCGGACAAGGTTCGTGCAGGTACGGTTTTTGAGAGAAGCCCTGCGGGTGCTGGGAGAGAAGGCAGAGGAAGAAGACGGGAAGAAACAGGTATCTTCCTTTCAGGCTCTGATGATCTCTACTGCTTCCAGAGTAGGCACGGGCAATATTGCGGGAATCGCCACAGCCATTGCGGCAGGCGGCGCGGGAGCTGTGTTCTGGATGTGGCTCATGGCAGTGATCGGCGGCGCATCTGCATTTGTGGAGAGCACTCTGGCGCAGGTTTATAAAACAAAAGACGGAAAAGATTTCCGGGGAGGACCTTCCTATTATATGGAAAGAGCGCTGGGAAAACGATGGCTGGGGGTGCTGTTTTCCGTTCTTCTGATCATTTGCTTTGCATATGGATTTAACGGACTCCAGTCTTTTAACATGTCATCATCTCTGGAATACTATATTCCCGGATACAGCTATACGGTTTACCCGGTTCTTGTAGGAGCTGTCCTGGCGGCTGCCACAGGGCTGGTGATTTTTGGCGGGGTTCACCGGATCGGTTTTATTACGTCTGTGATTGTTCCCATTATGGCAGGGGGATACCTTCTTATGGGACTGTTTACCGTGATCACCAGGATCACAGAGCTGCCCCATGTATTTTCCATGATTTTTTCTCAGGCATTTGATATTCAGGCATTTGCGGGGGGAATGGCCGGCAGTGCGGTTGTGACCGGTATTAAGAGAGGACTGTTTTCCAATGAGGCAGGTATGGGAAGCGCGCCAAACGCAGCAGCCAGCGCCTCTGTCAGCCATCCGGCCAAGCAGGGGCTGGTACAGGTGATCTCTGTGTTTATTGATACCCTGCTGATCTGTTCCGCTACAGCCATGATGCTGCTTCTGTCAGGTGTGGAAGGCGTATCAGGTAAGCTGGACGGAATTCCCTTTGTTCAGCAGGCAATCTCCGCCAATGTGGGAAACTGGGGGATCCACTTTATCACCCTTTCTATTTTTGCCTTTGCTTTCAGCAGCCTGGTGGGAAATTATTACTATGCAGAATCCAATATCCTGTTTATTAAAAATAATAAAAAACTGCTGCTGATTTTCCGCATTACCTGCCTTCTGGCAGTATTTTTGGGAGCCCAGGCGGATTTCTCCATGATGTGGAACATTGCGGATATTACTATGGGCTTCATGGCAGCAGTGAATATCATTGCAATCCTGCTGCTGGGCAATGTTGCTGTAAAAGTACTGAAAGACTATGAAAAGCAGAGAAAAGAAGGAAAAAATCCGGTATTTAAAGCAAAAGACGCCGGAATAGAAAATACAGAGTGCTGGAAATAGAAGCCCTGGATAAAAAACCCGGAAAGAATAAGACAAGTACATGACTTCTGTCTTAATTCTTTCCGGGTTTTTGGTTAAGCAGCGAGGGATCATTTTGGCGGTAAAGCGCCGGGAAGGAACAGCTTTATCAGACTGGCTGCTGACAGTCCAGTGCTGCCCTGTTTTTCTTCAGCATATCCAGAAGGATATCCCGGGTATAGGATCCCAGTCTTTTCTTGTCTTCTTTGGAAAGCTGATCGGGATAAATGGGGCTGCCGTATTCTACGATCACTTTGCAGGGCTTGATCTTTGGAAAATGTGCTTCAAACAGTTCTGCAGAGTTGGTAATGGCAACGGGAATAATAGGGCATCCTGCTCTGACTGCGATTTTAAAGCTTCCTTCATGGAAGGGGAGAAGATCCAGTTCGCTGCTGGCTTTATTTCTGGTGCCTTCCGGAAAGATACAGATGGAAATTCCCTGTTTTACCTTGTCGATGGCAGTCAGAATGGTTTTCATACCTTCTTTAAGATCTTTCCGGTCCAGAAACAGACAGTGAAGATATTTCATCCAGGAAGAGAGAAGGGGAATGGGCTCCATCTCTTTTTTTGCCACATAGCCGGTCAGGTCCGGACAAAGGACATAGGTCAGAAGGATATCGAAGTAGCTTCTGTGGTTTCCGATGTAGAGGACGGCCTGGTCTTTTGGCACGTTCTCATGCCCTTTGACCGTGATCTGTGCCCCGGTCACTTTCAGGATAACACGGAAGACGGCCTGGATGATCCGCAGGGAACTGATATCCTTTGCCCGTTTGCTGAACATGCCCACGATCCATTCTCCAATGAGGATAGGAATGGACAGAATCAGGTATCCGATGACACAGATACATACAATGATAAAACGAAACATAGTTCACACCCTTTATATAAAGAATTTATTTCATCCGGCGGTTCGCAGTGTCATATATACCGTACGGTATATAAAACGCAAAATATTAAGTTCCTTACAGCCGCCTTTGCCTGCAGGGAACAGAACTAATCTCATTATAATGAAAAGACTGCAGGGAAGCAAGGGAAACCTGGCATATTTTAAAAAATCTCTGCATAAATTAAGAATAAGGTTGGCAAAGTGGAGGCAGAAGAGATTTGAAGAGATGGGCAGCAGGAATTTTGGCCATAACCCTGCTTTCCTGCTTTTTATGCGGCTGCAGTATAGAGAAAGTAAAAGCAGGAAACGGAGTGAAGCCGGAGTACACTGTAATGAAAGAAGAGGATTTTCCGGAGAAGGTAAAAGAACTGATCGAGGAGCATAAGGAGACTGAGTTCCAGCTAACCTATCAGGACAGCGGATATCTGTATCTTATGAAAGGCTACGGCAAACAGCAGACAGGGGGATACAGTATTCAGATCGAGGACTTGTCTCTTTGGGAAAATGCCATTCACTTACAGACGGTTCTGATAGGACCGGAGGAAGGGCAGGAACTGACGGAGGAACCTTCCTATCCCTGTCTGGTAGTTAAAATGAAATATCGGGAAGAACCGGTGATTTTTGAGTAGAAGAGAGGTTATAGTGTGGAACTGATTACAAAGAAAACCTATAGGATTTGCAGAAAATGCCAGGCTGTCAGCCAGGTTACATTTGATGAAGACCTGAATGTGCCGGATGCGAAGCCGGATATGGGGCGCATGATCCAGAAAAAAGGGGATGTCAGGATCGAGGATATCCAGATCACAGAAGGAAAAGCGTATATTACAGGAGCTCTGGAGGTGTGCCTGCTCTATGTAAGTGACAGCGAAGAGAGGAAGATCCAGAGTCTTACAGGAACTCTGCGCATAGGGGAAACACTTAATCTGGAAGGGCTGGAGACAGGCGACAAGGTCCAGCTGAAATGGGATATGGAAGATCTGAGCGTGCAGATGATACACTCCAGAAAACTGAATATTAAAGCTTTGGTTACCTTCAGCGCTTATGTGGAGGAGATGCAGGAGCTGGATCTGCCTGTAGCTGTGGGAGAAGAAGAAATTTCCCAGAAAAAGCAGGACATTTCCATTATGGGAGTGGCAGTACATAAAAAGGATACCATGCGGATAAAAAAAGATGTGACTTTGGCATCCAATAAGCCGGATATCTTTGAGCTTCTCTGGGATACTGTGGAAGTAAGAGGACTGGATATAAGAGCCGAAAACGACAGGATTGCGGTAAAAGGTGAGTTGTTTTTATTTGCGCTTTACCGGGGGAATGATGAGACAAATTCCCTCCAGTGGCTGGAGCAGTCGATCCCCTTTTATCAGGAAATGGAGTGCACAGGCTGTTCCTCTGATATGCTTCCGAATGTGGACGTTTCCATGCCCCAGAGTGATCTGAAGGTGAGGCAGGATGATGACGGTGAGGAGCGGATCATAGGAGTAGAGGCAGTTCTGGAGCTGGAGATGAAGATTTATCAGGAAGAAGAAATTTCCCTGCTTCTGGATATTTATACTCCTTTGAAGGACTGTGAAGCAGTGAGAGAGAAACAGAAGCTTTCCAGCCTTCTTGTAAAAAACTTTTCTAAGTGCAGGGTCAATGACCGGGTGAAAGCGGAGAACACCCAGGGGAAAATCCTGCAGATCTGTCACAGTGACGGAAATGTGAAGATAGATGAGACGAGGATCGTAGAAAACGGAATTCTGGCGGAAGGGATCGTACAGGTGCGGATACTGTATATTATCGGAGATGACGAGATGCCCTTCTATTCCATGGAAACCATGATACCGTTCAGCCATGTGATCGAAGCAGAGGGAATCGGAGAGAATTGTGTCTATCATCTGCGCGCGGATCTGGAACAGCTTTCTACCACTATGATCGACAGTGATGAGATTGAGATCAAGGCAGTCATAAACCTGAATGCTCTGGTGCTGAAGCAGACAGAGACAGGGGTGATACGTGCTGTGGAAGAACATGAGCTTGACAGAGAAAAACTGAAGGAAATGCCGGGAATCGTGGGCTATCAGGTCCAGCCCGGAGACTGTCTGTGGGATATTGCCAAGAAATTTTATACTACTATAGAGAATATCATGCAGCTGAACAGTATGGAGACAGAAGAAATCAGACCATATGATACACTGATCCTGATGAAAGAAGTGGAACAGTAGTAATCCTGCATAGAGAGCCGGAGGCTGTTTGAAGAGCAGAAGCAAGGTGCGGAAGCTCTTCAGACAGCTTCCGGTTTTTTGTCTGTGGGGAAATTCCTACGAGCGATTTTTTCAGTTGAAAAAAATGTTTTTTTCATATAGAATAGATGTATTAATACGAATACAATGTACAAAATACGGTTATATTCATAGGAAAGTCAGAAAATCCTGTATTTATGCAGGGAAAACCGAATTGGATAAAAATGGATATTGTATACCAAGTACAAGAAAAGAGGAGAATACATGAGGCTTAGAGCACTGGCAAAGATTAATCTGGGTCTGGATGTGGTGAGAAAGAGAGAGGATGGTTATCATGAGCTGCGTATGATCATGCAGACAATTAACATGTATGACCAGCTGGAGATGGAGATCAGTGAAGAGGCTGGAATCCATATCACCACCAATCTTCCCTTTGTCCCAACAAATGAGAATAACCTGGTTTATAAGGCGGCGAAGCTTCTGATGGATGAATTTCACGTGGAGCAGGGACTTTGCGTGAATCTGCAGAAGTTTATTCCTGTTGCGGCGGGGATGGCAGGGGGAAGTTCTGACGCTGCTGCTGCAATGATAGGAGTGAACCGTCTGTTTCAGCTTGGACTTTCCGTAAAGGAGTTAATGGAGCGCGGAGTCAAAGTTGGAGCGGATGTGCCCTACTGCCTGCTGAGAGGAACCGCTCTGGCAGAGGGAATCGGTGAAAAACTGAGAGCGCTGCCGGCATGTCCGGACTGTTATGTTCTGATCGGAAAGCCGGGGATCAGTGTGTCCACCAAGTTTGTATATGAGAACCTGCATGCCAATGAACTAAAGGAGCATCCTCCTATTGACAGAATGCTGGAGGCGATTCAATGGCATAATTTAAATAAACTGGCAGATCTGATGGGGAATGTGCTGGAGACAGTGACCATTCCCAGATATCCTGTTATAGAGGAAATCAAGAATCATATGAAAGAACACGGGGCTTTAAATGCCATGATGAGCGGCAGCGGTCCTACGGTTTTCGGCTTGTTTGATGACAGACAGATGGCAGAATATGCCTGTGAAGCACTGAGAGAAAGCCGTCTGGCAAAGACGGTGTTTCTCACGACCGTTTTTAACAACGGAGGAAGGAGGAAGTAAATTTTGGAATTGGAAATGCATATGGATGAATATCTTCCGCTGAGAGATGTGGTATTTAATACTCTGCGCAGGGCAATCCTGAAGGGAGAATTAAAGCCGGGAGAACGTCTGATGGAGATCGCGCTGGCAGAGCGTCTGGGCGTGAGCAGGACGCCTATCCGGGAAGCGATCAGGAAGCTGGAGCTGGAAGGTCTGGTAGTCATGGCGCCCAGAAAAGGCGCAAAGGTAGCATCCATTACAGAGAGAGATCTGAATGATGTCCTGGAAGTAAGAAAGGGAATGGAGGTCCTTGCCGTCAGCCTTGCCTGCGAAAGGATCACGAAAGAGGAGATCCAGCATCTGGAAGAGATAGAAGCTCATTTTAAGAAGCTGACAGAAGAGGGAAATCTCACAGAGCTTGCAGAAGTGGATGTGGAATTTCATGAAGCGATTTATCAGGCGACCAATAACAAGCGCCTGGTACAGCTGCTGAATAATTTAAGAGAGCAGATGTACCGCTACCGTATGGAATATTTAAAAGATATCGCAGTGAGAAGGACTCTCGCAGAGGAGCACGGCGCCATCTGCCAGGCTTTGAGGGAGAGAGATGAAAAGAAAGCTCTGAAATGTATCAGAGAACATATCGATAATCAGCAAAAAGCTATTATCCGCAGCCTGAACTAGGGCGCAGAGCAGTCCGTGACGCTAAAGAGGGCCGGATTTACTCTGAAAACAGAATAGAATGGAAGAAACTGAAAATAATAAGAAGAGGTATATGACAGAAAAAATCATATACTTCTTTTTTGTTTATGGCAACAGATGATGTGCGAAGAGAGCCGTCTGCTGCCGGAAAAGGAGGAGTTCCATGAGCGATGTGATCTATTCTGAAATAGAAAAAAATGAAGCCTATATAAGAGAGCGGCTGAAAAACTGTGATGACTGCATTATCCGTCCCATGACGCTGGGGGAAGAAAGAAAGATACGCTGTCTGGTAGTTTATATAGAAGTGGCAGTAAGCAACATGATGCTGGAGGATTCTGTGGTGGGAAAGCTGGTAAACCACATGTGGCAGATGTCCCCGGAAGAAATCCTGGAATTTGTCCGTACCAACGGACTGGGAATCTCAGATGTGAAAACACTGGAAAACATGGAAGATGCCATGGCCGCCATGCTGGCAGGAAATGCGGTTTTTTTCTTTGACGGCTATACAAAGGCTGTCAAGATATCCAGCAAAGGCTATCCGAATTTAAGTGTGTCAGAACCCAGCCGGGAAAAAGTGCTGCGGGGATCAAAGGAAAGTTTTACTGATTCTGTGAAGACAAATTCTGCCCTGGTAAGAAAAAGAATCCGGGATACAAGACTGAAGGTAAAAGAGAAAACACTGGGCAGCAGGAGCAGGACCCTGGTCCAGCTTTTATATATGGAAGATCTGGTGCGCCCCGGGATACTGGAAGCCATAGAAAGTCATTTGGACAGCTTTGTCATAGACGGGGTTCTGGATGGAGGGGTGGTGGAACAGCTTACAGAAAAACACTGGCTTTCTCCCTTTCCGCAGTTTCAGAGCACAGAACGGCCGGATAAATGTGCTATGGAAATTTTAAATGGAAGAATTCTTCTGCTCTGTGATCATTCCCCCGAAGGACTGCTTCTGCCAGCGGCCTTCAATGATTTCCTGCAGGTCAGTGAAGACAGCTATAACAGGTTTGAAATTGTGTCCTTCCAGCGCTTTCTCCGATATGCGGCAGTAGCATTCACCATGCTGTTTTCCGGGCTGTACCTGGCTATGACAAATTTTCACACCCAGGTTCTGCCTACAAACCTGATTCTTTCCTTTTCTCAGGCAAGCCAGGGGGTGCCGTTTCCGGGAATACTGGAAATCCTGCTGATGGAAACAGCTTTTGAGACCATACGGGAGGCGGGCGTGCGCATGCCGGGGCCTTTGGGAGGAACTATCGGCATTGTAGGAGGGCTGATCGTGGGACAGGCGGCAGTTACTGCCAATCTGGTAAGCCCTATTACAGTGGTGGTGGTGGCAGTTACAGCATTATGCTCCCTTGTGATACCCAGTCAGGAATTTTCTGCGCCATTCCGGCTTTTGAAGTTTGGTTTTATTATCCTGGGAGGAACTATGGGGATGTTTGGAATTTTGCTGGGATTGTATCTTACTGTCAGTCATCTGGCAGGGCTGGAAAGTTTTGGGATTCCTTATCTTGCGCCCTTTGCAGCGCAGAACCGCCAGGGATACCGGGGAGAGGATGACAGCATTCTGCGCATGCCTTTGTGGAGTCTGAGAAAACGTCCCTTATATGCACGGAAAGAGGAGCAGATAAAGTTAAGGAGAAAGAAAGGAGGAGAATGCTGATGTATGCCGACAATGCACAGATTTCTCACAGGCAGCTTTTCCGGCAGATACTCACAGGGCTTTTGGGAGTCTGTCTTCTGGTGATTCCAGCAGTCCCCGGTTTAAGAGGGCGGCAGGGAATCCTTGCCGTCATGGCGGGTACAGGAATTTATATGTTTCTCAGTATTTGTTTTATCCGGGTAAAAACTGTTTTTCAGGACCCGGAAAGGTATCTTGGGAAATTTACAGGACGTTTCTTTGCATTCTGCTATCTGTCCTGGCTGTGGCTTGCCGGGGTCTGGCTTCTTCTGGTGACAGCGGAAGTGACAGAAAGGTTTCTTATAGAGGGCAGTGTTTCCTGGGCGGTAATCCTCCTGGCGGGCGCAGCGGCTTATCTGGGAAGTCATCAGGGGCTGGAGCGCAGAGGGAGGATGGGGGAAGTGTGCTTTCCACTGCTTATCACCATACTGGGAGGCATGCTGTTTCTTGCCCTCTTAAAAGTCCGGCACGGATATCTGGAAGAGACAGGAAGCCTTACGTTTTGGGGCTGGGCAGAGGGAACCTGGGATGTCCTGGCATGTCTGATTCCGTTTCTCTTTCTGCCGTTTGCCCTGGGAAACGTGAGCAGACCGGGAAAAGCCGGGCGGGCAATGGCAGGGGCAGCAGCTCTCCTGGGAGGAGTCCTGTCTCTGTGCATCCTGATCCTCCAGGGGAGCTTCGGACTGGGAGGATATGAACATAAAGAATACCCTGTGTTCGATTTGATGGCAGGAGTCAGGATCCCCGGAGATTTTCTGGAACGTGTGGATATTTTCTGGATTGCCGCAGTGATGTTCAGCATTTTGTTTGCTCTGGGCAGTGTGTTTTTTTATAATCATGAGATTCTGGTACGGATCAAAATGGAGAAAACTGCGGGAGCAGCAGCCCTGGCAGTGGCGGCGGCAGCTCTGGTATGCAGAAAGCTGCAGGTGTCAGAAAAATGGTTTTTCTTTCTCACAGAGAGGATCTACGCACCGCTGTTTTTCCTGCTGCTCCTGTATGCCGCTGTAAGGGAAAAAAGGAAAAAGGGGATGATTCTTGCGGGAATCTTGTGCCTGCTCCTGCCGCTGCTTGCCTCCTGCGGAGTCTCTCTGGAAAAAAGGGTGTTTCCCCTTTCCATGAGCGCAGATTACAAAGACGGACATTATCGTATTATTTATGGGATCCCGCAGCTTTCTCAGGTGACAGGACAGAACAAAGAAAGCAGTCAGGGACAGGAAGAAGCTGTGGAATATCAGGGAAAAACACCGGAGGATGCCCAGGAAAACTTTAACAGAAACCAGGAAAATTATCTGGATCTGGGGCATATAAAGGCACTGATCCTGGGAGAAAGCCTGCTGGAGAATTCCGGAGCGCTGCAGGAATTCCTGGGGTTTCTGGAAGAGAAACCGTCGGTGTCTGGCAACATTTATGTTTTTTCCTGCAAAGACAATCAGGAGCTGATGAGTGTAGAGCGGCAGGAAGGGGATTCTGTAGGAAATTACCTTACGGGAATCCTGGAAAATACACAGGAAGGAAAGCCAGAAGACGCAGT
This sequence comes from uncultured Blautia sp., assembly GCA_944380235.1. Classification (GTDB taxonomy): domain Bacteria; phylum Bacillota; class Clostridia; order Lachnospirales; family Lachnospiraceae; genus Blautia. Next base: position 86,306 of record CALWHD010000097.1, on the reverse strand, counting down.
GACTCTGCAGGATCTGTATAATGCCTGGCACAGAGGCGAAGAAATGCCGGAACTTTTGGAGGTCACAGTACTGAATAACCGGCCTGAAATCCGTCAATACTCCTGGTAGAACTTATCAGGAGGCTACATAGATATGAAATTTGGGGAATTTAAGAATAAAAGAATTTTTCTTGCAGCAGTCCTTATAGGGCTTGCGGGGACCATATTCCTTACCGGAGTGAGAATGGTTACGCTGAAACGGGAGAATGAAGAACTTCAGGCGCGTCTGGAAAGGGAAATACAGCAGGGAATCGCAGGTGAGATCTTCCGGCTTCATGTGGTAGCAAACAGCAATACGCAAAAAGACCAGGAGCTGAAATTAAAGGTGAAGAACCAGGTGGTGGCTTTCCTGAAGGACCTGGTGGGAGAAGAATCCTCCGTGGGGGAAACAAAGGAGGCCGTACTCACACACCTGGAGCAGATCGAAGAAGAAGCAGAAAAAACAGTGAAAGAGAATGGTTTTGATTATCCGGTGCGGGCGGAAGTGGAGAGAACCTATTTTCCGGAGAAAACTTATGGTGACTGTACCTTTCCGGCAGGAGAATATGAGGCTTTGAATGTGAAGATCGGAGACGCACAGGGCAGAAACTGGTGGTGTGTGCTGTATCCAAGCCTGTGTTTTCTCGATGATACTTATGCGGTGGTGACGGATGAAAAGAAAGAAGAGCTGAAGAAAGTGCTGACAGAGGAGGAGTTTCTGGAAGTTATGCAAAGTCCACAGGAAAAGAAAAAAGTCAGGATAGGATTTCGCTGGTTTTAAACATAAAATCTCCCTGTAATCAGGGTAAAATGAAACACAGATGAAAAAATGCGGCATTTGCGGCAGAGTAAGAGGTTTATATATGAATGACAGAAAAAATGCGCCTATCGGCGTTTTTGATTCCGGAGTGGGCGGTCTGACTGTGGCAAGGGAGATTATGCGGAACCTGCCGGGAGAGCGTATCGTGTATTTCGGAGATACCGCCAGAGTTCCCTACGGCACCAAATCGAAAGAGACCGTCCTGCGCTATTCCAGGCAGATTGTCAGGTTTTTAAAGACCCAGAATGTAAAGACCATTGTGGTGGCGTGTAATACTGCAAGTGCCCTGGCACTGGAAACGATTCAGCAGGAGACAGATATTCCCATGATCGGAGTGGTGAAGCCAGGAGCCAAAGTAGCGGCGGAAACTACAAGAAATAATAAAATCGGGCTGATCGGTACAAGCGCCACGGTAAAGTCAGATCTGTACCGCACCATTATCCAGGAGATAAACCCTGATATCCAGGTTATCGGGCAGGCGTGTCCCCTTTTTGTTCCCCTGGTAGAAGAGGGATGGTGGAAGGATCCTGTCACTGTAGAGGTGGCAAAGCGTTATCTGGATCCTCTGCTGGAACAGGGCATTGATACTCTGATCCTGGGCTGTACCCATTATCCTCTTCTCCGGTCCCTTTTAAGGGGAATCGCAGGAGATCAGGTGACTCTGGTGAATCCCGCGTATGAGACAGCCAGGGCTTTGGGCAGGCTTTTAAGGGAACAGGACCTGGAGGCAGAAGGGAAGAAAGAGGAAGAATTCCCATACCGGTTTTATGTCAGCGATGAAGAGGCGCATTTCCAGCGGTTCGCAAATTCTATCCTTCCCTATGATGTGAAGATGACAAAGCAGATAAATATTGAGGAGTATTGAAATGACAAAAGATGTGCTTGTAACAATTAAGGGACTTCAGAACATTGAAGATATCCAGGAACCAGAAGAAGTGGAAATGGTGGCAAAGGGAGATTACTATTACAGGAACGGGCATCATTTTATTTTCTTTGACGAGATTATGGAAGGATTTGAGGAACCGACGAAAAATACGATTAAAATATCGGATCATGCAGTGGAAGTGAAACGAAAAGGCGCAGCAAATGTGCAGATGATCTTTGAGGAGAATAAGAAGAACCTGACTTACTACGCAACGCCTTTCGGCACTCTGCAGATGGGTATTGCGGCTACCAGGATTGATGTGAAAGAAGAGCAGGAATCTCTGGACATCTGTATCGACTATGCTCTGGAGATCAATGCGGAGCATGCGGCAGACTGTCAGATCTGCGTGAATGTGAAAGCCAAAGATTCAGGAGATTTTTCTCTGAGAAATTAACGGACCGCAGAGTAAAAAAGAACCGCTGTTTTGGAAGATGGCCATGTCTATGACGCATCTGCCTCTGCAGCAGTTCTTTTGTTTTTCAGCCTTAACTTTTCTTTGTCATGTTCATTGCCTTTGCGCGCATACGTTTGAAAAATCCCTGTTTTTTCTCCGGCGGTGTGAGTGGTCCGCGGATACCTCTTACACCCATGATGTAAATACCGCTGACTTCAGCTTTTACTTCTTTTTTCACGGGAATCAGATCAAATACGGATTCATCCGCGACCAGAGACATGATCCTGGGTCCGATCTTAGCTTTTACAATAGGCAGCTTTGAACGTCTCATCAGGCGGGGCGTCTGGTCAATGACCATCTGAGGAAGCCCGGACTGCTTGATGGGAAGGCGTTTCTTGTCAATGATCAACATGGTAATGGTCTGCTTTGCAGCTTCCATCTGTTCCTGCTGTGCTTCCTGTTTTTTCTGTGCTCTTTTGCCCAGAAAATATAAGACAACAAGTCCAATGATGAGAATGACCAGAATAATCAGAAGAATTTGCCAACTAGCCATTTCTGTTAAACCTCCTAGTACCTATCTAACTTCATACTTTAAATATTCTAGCATTCTTTGGGTAAAAAGGCAATAAAAAAAGAAGAAAGCCTTCCTTTTTTGCGGGCGATGTGGCATAATGGCTTTTATAAGACATTTTAGAGAGAGGAATATTTATCTATATGAAGAAAAGAACAGCAGTTATTCTTCTGTCTCTGAGCCTTCTTGGGCTGGCGGCAGGATGTGGAAACAAGGAAGAAGATACAGCAAAGACAGAGCAGACAGAGTCACAGAAAGAAGAAGTTGTGCTTACCAACGCAGAGGGCAAAGTGGTTGCTGCAGATGTAGAGAATCTTGAGGAGTATGTAACTCTGGGCGAATATAAAAATCTGGAAGTGGAGGAAGCGCCCAAACAGGAGATCACAGATGAATATCTGGAAGAGTACATTCACAATGTAATGATCAACCAGACTCCGGTGGAAGTTACAGAAGACCGGGCAGTACAGGAAGATGATACTGTAAATATAGACTTTACCGGATATATGGACGGAGAGGAATTTGACGGGGGATCCGCAGAGGACACAGATCTCAGGATTGGCTCCGGCGGATTTATCGACGGGTTCGAGGATGGGCTGATCGGACATAAGAAAGGGGAAGAAGTGACACTGGATCTGACTTTTCCGGACCCATATGAGAACAATCCTGATCTTGCAGGAAAGCCGGTACAGTTTAAGGTAATCATCAATAAAATCTCAGAACCGCCGGTATTCGGAGATGACTGGGTGAAGGAAAATACAGATTATGCAAGTGCAGAAGAGTTTCGCACAGAACAAAAAGAGCTTCTTCAGAAATCAGCGGACAGCGAATATGAAAGCCAGGTGAAATCCGATCTGTTTTCCAAAGTGATGGAGAATTCCAAGATTAATTCCTATCCGGAAGAGCTGCAGGAAAGTACAAAGAAAGATGTGGAGAGACGTATGGAAGAGGCCTATGCAGAACCATCCGGACTTACCCTGGAAGAGTACTATGAGGAAAACGGCATTTCTCAGGAAGAGGCGGATCAGATGGTACAGGAGATGGCAGAAAGTTTTATGAACCAGAACCTGATCACGCAGGCAATCTTAAATGCGGAAGGTATTGAAATGACAGAAGAGCAGTACAGAGAAGAGGAAGAAAGATTTGCTCAGCTGTCAGGCTTTGAAGATGCAGAAGCTATGCGGAGTATGTATTCTGAATCCAATCAGGATATCATCAAGAACAGCGTGCTCTGGAACAGAGCCTGTGATGTGCTGATGGAGACAGCGGTGATCACAGAGACACAGGCTGCGGAAGAAAGCGCAGAATAGAAAAGCTCTGATCCGGATGTCCTGCGGTATGTAAGAAGCTATCTGACGGCAGGGTTCTGTAACTGGAAACAGTTCCAAAAATGGGGAGATGATCAGAAATGGCAAAGAAGAAAAGAAAGAAAAACCAGAAAGCAAAGATAATCCTCAGCGTTGCAGCTGTTGCCGTACTGGCAGCCGCAGGCGGTGCGGGGATATGGTTTTATACTACGCAGTTAGCAGGATCCAGGGAAGACGCCCTGAAAGAGTATATGGCCTGTATTGAAGAAGGCGATTATGAAAAAATGTACAGTCTTCTTACGGAAAGCGCAAAGGAAACCGTCAGTAAAGAAGATTTCATCACAAGAAACAAGAATATTTATGAAGGAATCGAGGCTGCGGATATTCAGCTGGATATTTCGGAAAATCAGGAGAAGAGCCAGCCGCTTTCTTACCGTGTGACTATGAACACTGTTGCCGGACAGTATACTTATGACAACAGTACGTCCTTTGAAAAAGAAGGCGGAGAATGGCATATTGACTGGGATGATTCCATGATTTTTCCACGCCTGGAAAGTACTGACAGAGTCAGTGTGGAGACTGTGGAAGCACAGCGCGGCAGTATTTATGACAGAAACGGCGAACTTCTGGCGGGTCAGGGAACCGTGCCCTATGTAGGTCTTGTGCCGGGAAAGATGGAAGTGCAGTCAGACGAGACAATAAAGACAATAGCAGAGCTTCTGGGAATGACGGAAGAGGATATCAGATCCCAGCTGGATGCCTCCTGGGTGCAGCCGGACAGTTTTGTTCCTTTAAAGAAAATGACACAGGAACAGCTGGATACGCAGTGGACGGACGCTGAAGGAAACAGCAGCGGGGCAACGCTGGAGGACAAGCTTCTGGAATGTCAGGGAATTATGATCAGTGAGACAGAAAGCCGGGTCTACCCTTATGGGGAAAGTACTTCTCATCTTCTGGGGTATGTGCAGCAGATAAACGCAGAAGAGCTGGAGGAGATGGAAGATGAGGGATACGACGAACAGAGTGTCATCGGAAAAACCGGATTGGAAAAACTGTATGAAGACCGACTGAGGGAACAGGACGGATATAAAATCTCCATCAAAGACGCAGAAGGCAGTGAAAAAGAAGCTCTGGCAGTGAAAACTGCGGAAAACGGTGAAGATATTAAGCTGACTATTGATGCGAAATGGCAGCAAACGGTCTATGAGGCGTATCAGGAGGATGAGAGCTGCTCTGTGGTAATGAATCCAAAAACGGGGGAAGTGCTTGCTCTGGTATCCACGCCTTCCTATAACAGTCTCGACTTTGTGCTGGGGCTGTCACAGGAGCAGTGGGATGCTTTAAATAATGATCCGGCACAGCCCATGTACAACAGAGTCAGAGAAACCTGGGCGCCCGGTTCCTCTTTTAAACCGGTGACAGGAGCTATAGGGCTTACAGCAGGAAAGCTTACAGCAGATCAGGATCTGGGTTCCAGCGGACTGGAATGGCAGAAAGACAGCAGCTGGGGAGATTATAAAGTTACTACGCTTCATGAGTACAGCGGAGGGGCAAATCTGAAAAACGCCCTGATCTATTCGGATAATATATATTTTGCAAAGGCTGCTCTTCAGATTGGAGCAGACACCTTTACAGAGTATCTTGACAAGCTGGGATTTAACCAGGATATTCCTTTTGAGATCGGAATGACTTCTTCCTCTTATTCTAATTCGGATACTATTGATTCGGAGATACAGCTGGCAGACAGCGGATACGGGCAGGGAGAAATGCTGGTAAATCCTCTGCATTTATCCTGTATTTATTCCGCATTTTTCAATGAGGGAAATATGATCGCTCCTTACCTGGAATACCAGGAGGGGAAAACACCCTCTTACTGGATTGAGAATGCTTTTTCAGCAGACGCCGCACAGATTCTCTATGAGGATATGAAAGAAGTTGTCAGCAATCCTGAAGGCACCGGACACGGGGCGGCCGCAGTCACAGGAGCTGTTCTTGCAGGAAAGACAGGTACAGCTGAGATCAAGGAAAGTCAGGATGATGAGACAGGAACCGAACTGGGCTGGTTTGCAGTCTACAACACGGATGCGGCAGATGAAGACACCTGTCTGATGCTCACTATGGTAGAAGATGTGAAAGACAGAGGCGGAAGTGGTTATGTAGTAAGCAAAGATGTGGAAATCTGGAATAAGATGACGGCAAATTAAATAAAGACAGTCAGCGAAAAACAGCCTGCGATCCGGAAGTTCCCCAAACAGGGAAAGGAGCGGGGCTGTTTTCCTGCTCGCGGCAGCAGGCGCTGCGGGGAATGTTGTCTGGAGGCTGAGGAGGGATGGAGCATGAAAATTTTTCAAAATGTGGAATTAAAAGCCGATGAAATGGATTATACTCAATGGGAGACAGTGAACGGAGACTTTATAAAAATCTGTGACATGAGAACAGAGTATCTGGAGAGGTGTATTGAAACATTGGAAAATTATGTAAACAATTATCCGCACCATAAAAACAGTATTATCTGGGAAAAATATCTGGATGAAATGGAAGAGGAACTTGCAGTACGGCAGGACTGAAATTTTATATGAAAAGTGCATAAAATTTACGCTTTAAAGTGCGAAAATTACAAAAAACTAGCTGTTGCCACAGCAGTGTGAAAAAGCAGGAAAAGTCAAATGGGAGAACTATGTTCTGGTCTCTTGCAGAAAGAAAAAAACAGTGCTATGATTACAGACTGTAAAGAGAAGATAAATAAATTTTTGAAAAAGAAAAGAGGCAAATGAACATGGCTGTTAATAAAAAAGAAGTGAAAAAGAGTTTTAAGGATAAATTCCATGACTATATGATGAGATTATCCAGAATTTCACCAAGCGGTGTCAATGATAAGGATGACAGATACTATTACCATATGAGATACTTCAGCGAAGAGTAAGCCTGAAAAAAGGAAAAAGGCATTGTGCGTACGAAAGCACGATGCCTTATTTTTTGTACAGGAAATAGGTTGAAGATCAGAAGTTTCTATATTACTATAGAAGAGAAAGGCAAAAAAGCTGAATATTTATTTTGCCGGCAGGAGGGGATTCGTTTGAATACAACAGATGAAAAAATCATGGGTACGGAGAAGATATCACGGCTGATGCTGTCTATGGCTGTGCCGTCTGTCATTGCCCAGGTGATCAATATTTTATATAACATTGTTGACAGAATTTACATAGGCCATATTTCAGGTGTGGGCGCTGCTGCCCTCACAGGAGTCGGGCTTACGTTTCCTATCATTACCCTGATTTCTGCGTTTTCTGCGTTTGTGGGGACGGGAGGCGCGCCGCTGGCGTCTATCTTTATGGGAAAAGGAGACAAAGCTCACGCAGAGAAGATTCTGGGGACAGGAGTATTTATGCTGTTTGGATTTTCGATCATCCTCATGACAGTGTTTTATATCTTCCAGAGACCTCTGCTTTATGCTTTTGGAGCCAGCGACGCCACCATAGGATATGCTTTGGATTATTTGTCTATTTATCTTGGGGGAACGGTATTTGTACAGCTGGCGCTTGGGCTGAATCCCTTTATCATTGCCCAGGGACGTTCCAGAACTGCCATGATGTCCATTGTCATCGGAGCTGTGATCAATATTGTGCTGGATCCGGTGTTTATTTTTGTATTTCACATGGGCGTAAAGGGGGCAGCCATTGCCACGGTTCTCTCTCAGATTGTCAGTGCGGCGTGGAATGTCAAAGCGCTTATGGGAAAGGACGCTTCTCTCAGGATCAAGGTTTCCTGTATCCGTCCGGATTTTCTTACAGCAGGCAAAATTTTTTCTTTGGGTATCTCGCCTTTTATCATGCGGTCCACAGAAAGTCTGATCTCCATTGTGCTGAACCATCAGCTTCAGAAGTTCGGCGGTGATCTGTATGTGGGGTCTATCACGATCATGCAGAGTGTGATGCAGCTGTTTTCTGCGCCCCTGTCCGGATTTACCCAGGGAGTACAGCCCATTGTCAGCTACAACTTTGGAGCGGGCAGGTTTGACAGAGTCCGGACAACTTATCGTTATATGATCGGCGGAAGTTTTTTGATCTCTCTGGCCACAGCGTCTTCTGCTATTCTGTTTCCGGAATTGTATGCGGGGATGTTTACCAGTGACCAGGAGCTGATCGCACTGGTGGGGAGAGTGATGCCTACCTTTATGGCGGGAATGCTGATCTTTGGTCTTCAGAACGGTATCCAGCCCACTTTCCTGGGACTGGGACAGGCAAAAATTTCTCTTTTTATTGCCCTTTTAAGGAAGGTGATCCTTCTGGTCCCGCTGGCTTTGATCCTTCCCAACTTTTTTGGCGTCAGAGGCGTTTACTACGCAGAGCCCATTGCCGATACGTCATCCGCACTGATCGCCAGCCTGTTGTTTGTCTTTAACATTAAGAAGATACTTACCACGGAGAATTTAAAGAAGATCAGATAGAATACGGCGATAAAAATGAGTTTACTCTGACTCCGCCCATGGGATGGACATGAAGGCACACAGCGCCAAGCTGTACTGTTTAAAGAAATAAAAGAGGAACCTCCGGCAGTCTGAAAAGAAACAGACTGTGAGGAGGTTCCTTTTTTGCTGCATGTGATGCACCTGGCAGCCTTGTGCAGTTATTCCTGTCCGCCTGAAGAGTGGTTTTCCGGTATCTGGGATTCTTTGGCAGAGATTTCTTTGAGAGGTCCGGCCTCTTCGTATTCTCTGCCGTCGGCACCGGGTTCATCTTCTGAATCGAGATATGGTTTGAACATGCGGTAAAAGAGATAGGAATTTATTTCTGCAGTCAGACCGAAGCCGAAGAAAAACCAGCAGAACGCATATAAAGGAAGCAGCTCCAGGTCCTGGTAGGTCATATACATAGGAAGGATGGAAATTACTGCGATGGCGATAGTAGAAGGAAAATGCATAAATGCAAAAATATAGGCATTGCGCAGCAGGTTTTTTAATGTGTTAGAAAATGCAGCGATCACAGGAAATATGTACAGTGCGCCAATGACTGCAAATGCCACTACTGCCATGGAAAGATACAGGAACATCTGCCCGGAAGAACTGTTTCGGGAGAGAAGAAACCGGATGTTCAGTATCAGCACCACAAGGATGGCAAGAAATCCAAGCCAGACAATAAGAGACTGACGGAAATTTTCTTTAAAAGCCCGGAAAAAGGTTTTGACTGTTCCCGGATTATTTCCCTTTACAATACGCAGGGTGCAGTGATAAAGGGCAGTGAGAGAGGGACCTATGGTGACCAGGGGGATGGAACATACAAGAAAGAGAAGATTGGCAATAATAATATCCCCCAGTTTGTTGAAAATAATATTGAAGATACTGTTCTCATTTAACGGATTCATATATAACTTCCTTTCTGCGGCATTAAATTTGTGTAATTTACAGGTATTTTAAAATTGTAACACTGAACGGAAAAAAAAGAAATGGAAAAAATAGATTATAAACAGGAAAAATGTAAACTAAATATGGAAGAAAAGGACTGGAAAGCGCTAAAGTGAATATAATAAAGTTTATAAAAGTGTTGTAAAAATAGGAAAATGACACAAATGATAAAAAATATATACGTTAAAATGATAACAAAAACACTGAAAAATGCGCTATGAATGTGCGAATTATATAATAAACAACATTTTTCCATATTTAAAAGACAGAATACCATTTTCCATTTTTCTATATGCAATTATAATAAGGAAAACGGCCGTGATGAAGTAATATTAAGTTAAAATGACGAAGGTTTTTAACAAACCTGTTATTTTTAACAAAAACAGAGATTAAAGGAGGAGTTACCATGAAATTTAAGAAAGTATCAGCGATTTTACTGGCTGGATTGATGGCGTTCTCTCTGGCAGCCTGCGGAGGAGGATCAGGCGGAAGCAGCGACAGTGGAGACAGCGGAAGCAGCGGCGGTGACGGCACGTTATCTGTAATGCTGTGGGATGCAAACCAGCAGCCGGGTATCGAAGAAATCCTGGCAGACTTTACAGCAGAGACAGGCATCGAGACAGAAGTTCAGATGGTAAAATGGGACGAGTACTGGACATTGCTTTCTGCAGGTGCACAGGGCGATTCCATGCCGGATGTATTCTGGATGCACTCCAACGAAGCTGAAAGATATATGTCTAACGGCATGCTTCTGGATCTGACAGATAAAATTGCAGAGAGCGATAAGATCGATATGACAAAATATCCGGAAGATATCGTAAATCTGTATTCCTATGAAGACAAATATTACGCAGTGCCGAAAGACGTAGATACCATCGCGCTGTGGTACAATAAGACTATGTTTGACGAAGCAGGTCTGGAATATCCTACCGCTGACTGGACATGGGATGACCTGTATGAAGCAGCAAAAGCTCTGACAACAGATGATGTTTACGGATTTGCATGCTCCGCTACCAACAACCAGGCAGGATACTACAACCTGATCTACGATATGGGCGGCTATGTTATCAATGATGACAAGACAGCATCAGGATGGGATGATCCTAATACCATCAAAGCAATGCAGTATTTTGAGAAGATGATCCAGGAAGGCATCATGCCAAGCCAGGAGACAATGTCTGAATCAGCAGAAGATGTTCTTCTGGGAGCAGGAACCATCGCTATGACAACACAGGGTTCCTGGATGCTGGCAGCTATGAAAGAGAATGAATACATTGCAGCAAACTGTGACTGTGTAGAACTTCCGAAAGATGCAGCTACAGGCAAGAGAGTTTCCATTTACAATGGTCTCGGATGGACAGCTTCTGCAAATACAGACATGCCGGATGAAGCATGGCAGCTGATCGAATACCTTGGCTCTGAAGAAGCTCAGATCAAACAGGCAGAACTTGGTGTTACAATGTCTGCTTACGAAGGTACATCTGATGCATGGGCAAGTTCAGCAGACTTCAATCTGCAGGCATATCTGAACATGATGGATGACATGGTTATCAGACCATACTCCAAACAGACTGTTACCTGGGAAAATGCGGTAAATGAAGAAATGAAGAAAGGCTGGACTCAGGAAGTCAGCATGGAAGAAGCGTGCAAGAATGCAGCAGAAGTTATGAATGAAACTCTGGCAGAAGAAAATGAATAAGTAGTTTTCGGCAGGCAGATTCTCAGGAATCTGCCTGCTGTTCCAAAAAGAAAAAGGGGTGGCTGTGTATGGCTGGAAAGAATAAAGTAAAGAAAACAGCCCAGGCTCGCAATGAGTTTATATGGGGCTGGTTGTTTGTTTTGCCTACAATGATCGGTCTGATCGTATTGAATATTTACCCGATTATTGATACCATCAGACAGAGTTTTTATAAAACCGGTGACTTTGGTATCGGTGACAAGTTCGTGGGACTTGACAACTATGTCAAAATGCTTACAGACGGTGAGATCTGGCAGGCTCTTTTGAATACCTTCAAATATGCGATTGTAGAAGTTCCTTTCTCCATTGCGATCGCTTTGGTGCTTGCTGTTCTCCTGAACAGAAAAATGAAAGGACGTTCCGTATACAGAGCGATCTTCTTCCTTCCTATGGTCTGTGCACCGGCTGCTGTTGCTATGGTATGGAGATGGCTTTACAACTCAGAGTTTGGTCTTCTGAACCATATCTTCCATACAGATATTAAATGGGTATCCAATCCAAAGACTGCAGTATACTGTATCGCAGTGATCGGTGTATGGTCTATCATCGGTTATAACATGGTTCTGTTCCTGGCAGGACTTCAGGAAGTACCTCATGATTATTATGAGGCGGCTTCCATCGACGGCGCCAGCGGTGTGCGTCAGTTTTTCAGCATCACCATTCCGCTGATTTCCCCGACCATCTTCTTTGTATGTGTTACAAGAGTCATCGGCGGACTTCAGGTATTCGATTTAATCTATATGGTTATGGAACGTGGAAATCCCGCACTGGAAAAGACTCAGTCTTTGGTATACCTGTTCTACGATGCGTCCTTTGTAGAGAAAAACATGGGTTATGGTTCCACGATCGTTGTATTCCTTCTGGTAGTCATCATGATCCTTACAGTATTCCAGATGATCGCCCAGAAGAAATGGGTATACTATAACTAGAAGGAGGGGATTTCATGGAAACGAGAAAGAAAATAATGTCAGTTGTGATACATGTGGTTTTGATTCTTGTATCCATCACCATGCTGGTTCCATTTGCATGGATGATCCTGACTGCATTCAAGACCGTATCAGAATCCACACAGGTCAATCCTTTTGTTATCTTTCCAAAGGAATGGCAGTGGGAAAACTTTACAACTGTTATCAACAACATGAACTTCTTTATGTTGTATAAAAATACGCTTCTGATGATTTTCTTCAGAATCGTAGCAGCGGTTCTGACCGCAACCCTTGCAGGTTATGCTTTAGGAAGACTGAATTTCAAGGGCAAAGGACTTGCTTTTGGCCTGGTACTTTTCCAGATGATGGTTCCGGCTCAGATCTTCATCATTCCTCAGTACCTGATGATCACAAAGCTTAATTTAGCAAATACTATTTTTGCCCTGGTATTCCCGGGTCTGGTTACTGCGTTTGGTACCTTCCTGCTGAGGCAGGCATATATGGGACTTCCAAAAGACCTGGAAGAGGCAGCCAGACTGGACGGATGTAATATCGGACAGACTTTCCTGTTTATTATGGCTCCGCTGACAAGATCTTCCATGGTTGCGTTAGGTATCTTTACAGCCGTATTCGCATTCAAAGACCTGATGTGGCCGATGATCATCAATACAGATAAGAACATGCTGGTACTTTCTTCTGCACTGGCTAAAATGCAGGGACAGTACGCATCCAAGTATCCGGAACTGATGGCAGCATCTCTGATCGCATGTCTGCCTATGATCATTATTTATCTTCTTTTCCAGAAACAGTTCATTGAAGGTATTGCTACCAGCGGTGGTAAATTGTAATACATAGAAATTTCGGCGTGAATTGTTTAAACGTATATGTGCGCGAAGCCGGTGCAGCAAATGCCTGTACCGGTTTTTTGCGTATAGAGCATCAGGTGATGTTTGCAACAAACTTACAATTTTAATCTACAAAACACGATAGAAACTTATCTAATTTGATTTTATAATCAAAGCAGTGGAAAACAAAGGAAAACTGAGTATAAGGAGGAAGAAACATGGCAGTTATTTTTCATGAAAATTCAAAACAGTTTCATCTTTTTAACAGGGAAGTAAGCTATATTATGGGAATTATGGAGAACGGTCAGATGGAAAACCTGTATTATGGAAAGGCAATCCGGGACAGAGAAGATTTCGGGCGTTTCCATGAGGAAGAGATGCGTTCTCAGATGTCTGTCTGCGTACCGGAACCGGGAATTTTGTCCATGCAGTATACCAGACAGGAATATCCTGTATATGGAACAGGAGATTATAGAAGCCCGGCACTTTGCATCCGTCAGGAAAACGGGAGCAAGATCGTGAATTTTGTCTATGCAGGGCATAAAATTACAGAAGGCAAACCGTCTCTGGAGCCTCTTCCGGCAGTGTATACGGAGGAGGACAGCGAAGCCCAGACATTGGAGATCACACTCCATGATGAAGTGATGGATACCGATTTGATCCTCTCCTATACAATTTTTGAAGATTATCCTGTGATCGCAAGAAATGCCCGTTTTGAGCATAAAGGAGAAGAAAAAATTGTGCTGGAGCGTGCTATGAGCGCCAGCGTGGAGTTTTCTGATATGGATTTTGATATGATCCATCTTGCAGGAGCCTGGTCAAGAGAAAGATATGTAAAAGACAGAAAACTGGAAATGGGCATTCAGGCAATTCAGAGTCTGAACGGTACCTGCAGCGGTGCGGAACACAATCCGTTTATGGCACTGAAACGTCCGGACGCTACAGAAAACGCAGGGGAAGTTTATGGATTCAGTTTTGTTTACAGCGGAAACTTCCTTATGCAGACAGAAGTTTCCACCTTTGACATGACAAGGGTTATGGTGGGAATTAATCCGGAAGACTTTGCCTGGGAATTAAAGAAAGGGGAATCCTTCCAGACTCCTGAAACCGTTATGGTATACAGTGATCAGGGACTAAATAAGATGAGTCAGGTTTACCACAGGCTGTACAGAAAGCGTCTTATGAGAGGAAAGTGGAGAGATCTGGCACGTCCCATTCTGCTGAACAACTGGGAGGCAACCTATTTTGATTTTAATGAGGAAAAAATCTTAAATATTGTAAAGAAAGCAAAAGAGGCAGGCGTGGAACTGTTTGTCCTGGATGACGGATGGTTCGGCGCAAGAAATGACGATTACAGAGGTCTGGGCGACTGGTATGTAAACCTGGAAAAACTGCCCGGCGGTATTTCCGGGCTTTCCCGTAAGGTGGAAGAGATGGGACTCAAATTTGGTCTTTGGGTAGAGCTGGAGATGGTGAATAAAGACAGTGATCTTTACCGTGCTCATCCGGATTGGGTTATCGGTGTTCCTGAAAGATTCGAAAGTCATGCAAGACATCAGCATGTACTGGACTTCTCCAGAAAAGAAGTGGTGGATTACATCTATGAGATGATCTCCAAAGTCATCCGGGAGTCTTCTATTTCCTATATCAAATGGGATATGAACCGCTATATGACAGAGCCGTACAGCAGAACGTCTGAGCCTTCAGAGCAGGGCAAAGTGATGCATAAATACATGCTTGGAGTGTATGACCTGTATACAAGACTGACAACAGAGTTTCCGGACATCTTATTTGAATCCTGCGCCAGCGGCGGGGCAAGGTTCGATCCGGGTATGCTGTATTTCGCACCTCAGACATGGACCAGTGATGATACAGATGCCAATGAGAGGACAAAGATCCAGTACGGTACATCCTATGTATATCCGGTTGTCAGCATGGGTTCTCATGTGTCTGCAGTGCCTAACCATCAGCTTTTCCGCACCACACCTATTGAGACCAGGGCAGCAGTGGCATACTTTGGTACCTTTGGCTATGAGCTGGACTTAAATCTTCTGTCCGATGAAGAGATGGAAGAAGTTAAGAAGCAGATCGAGTTTATGAAAAAATATAGAGAACTGATTCAGGTGGACGGAGATTTCTACAGGCTGTTAAGTCCTTTTGAAGGAAATGAGACAGCATGGCAGGTTGTGTCTCAGGATAAAAAGCAGTCTATTGCTGCACTTTATCAGAAGCTGAACAAGGTAAATGCATCCTGGTTCCGTCTCCGCCTTCAGGGACTGGATAAAGACAAGCTTTATGAAGTAAGCTGTGATGTGTCTGCGGCAGTCTGCACCGGAAAGAAGGAAAAGGAAGAAGTTCTCACTTACTGTGCATACGGAGATGAACTGATGTATGCGGGAATTCCTGTGAGCAGGAAATATCTTACAAGAAAAGGCGGAGATTTTGCGGCGCTGCTGTTCCTTGTAAAAGAGGCAGATTAATTGAAAGATGACGGAATGCCGGGCACTCCGGCTTCCCCCTCATGACAAATCAAAGAGACAGTATAGAAATACAGGGGAGGAGGAATTGCTATGGAACGTGTGACGGGCTACACAAGTTCGGCAAAGTTTAAATGCCTGGAAGATATACAGGGAGAATCTGTGGAACTCAGTTTGATCTACTGCGGCTGGGAATACTGCGATCCAGGACATAGATTCGGTCCCAACAAGAGAAATACCCATGTGCTTCATGTGGTAAAAAGTGGTCTTGGACGGCTGGAAATCAATAATAAGGTTTATGAATTAAAGGCAGGAGATGCCTTTATGATCCAGGCGGATGAGGAAGCGTGGTATCAGGCAGATGAGAAAGATCCGTGGTGCTATATGTGGGTGGGATTCAATGGCGTGAAGGCAAGAGAATTTATAGACAATGCTGGATTTTCCCTGCAGCAACCTGTGCGCAGGGTAGAGTGCATCCCACGTCTGGCCGAATGTGTGGACGGGATTCTGGAGGAATATCAGCTTTCCTATGAATGTGACCTGATGAGGAAAGCTTATCTGATGATGTTCTTTGCAGCGCTGATCTCGGATTATAAAAAGAAAGTGCCGGGAAACTCTCATTTTTATCCGGGTTCCGTATATGTTAAGTATGCTGTAGATTATATATCGGAACATTACAGTGAGAAGATCAAGATCAATGATCTTGCCAGCTATATAGGGGTGAGCAGAAGTTATCTCACCAGCAGTTTCAGAAAATCTATGGGATGTTCGCCCCAGGAATTTCTTGTAAAGCTGCGCATGGAAAAAGCGCAGTCCCTGCTTCGGAAAACGGATATGCCTATCAGCTCCGTGGCGGGCGCGGTAGGATATTCGGATCAGCTTGCTTTTTCCAAGATGTTTAAGAAATATTATAAGGTAAGTCCAAAAGACTACAGAGGAATGGAAGATGAGCTTCTGATCTGTTCGGAAAAGGGTGAGTTCGAAACCCGGATTGGTTTATAGAGACATGGAGAGAACTATGCAGAAAAAAATAATAGAATTAGGAAAACCCTCTTATATTACGGTGGAGACAGAAGAAAAGATGCAGACTTCAGAATTTGAGGGAACCGGATGGACAGACGGAGATGTCTGTGTGGAAGTAGAAAATGGAAAGATTTCGGTAAAGGCAGAGGCTGCTGCGGTGAAGACGATTCGTCTGCGTTTTCCCGTTCCAGCAGACAGAAAGTCCAGGATCCTGGGAAGCACCTGGGAGAGAACCTACGGGGATACCCAGTGGACGGGCATGAGTGCCAATGCTTTTATGCCCTGGTTTTTCCTGACTTCGTGTGAAGGAACCTACAGAGGATATGGAGTGAAAGTACGTCCTTCTGCCATGTGCTTCTGGCAGGCGGATACAAGGGGAATTACATTGTTTTTAGACGTAAGATGCGGAGGGTCAGGCGTGGAGCTGAAGGGAAGAAAACTTCAGGCAGCGCAGATTGTATGTATGGAAGCAAAAGGATGCAGTTCTTTTGAAGCTGCCAGAGAATTTTGCCGCTGCATGTGTACAGATCCTATCCTGCCCTCTTTTCCGGTATACGGAAGCAATAACTGGTATTATGCTTACGGAGACAGCTCTGAGGAAGAAATCTTAAAGGATACAGATTATCTCCTGGAACTGACAAAGGGCGCTGAAAATCCTCCGTATATGGTTATTGATGACTGCTGGCAGGAGCACCACAGGCTCAATGATTACAACGGCGGACCATGGAGAAAGGGAAACAGCAAGTTCCCGGATATGAAAGCTTTGGCAGAAAAATTAGTGCAAAAAGGAGTGCGTCCGGGTATCTGGGTGAGATTTCTGTTAAATGAGGATGATCAGATACCTCAGGAGTGGAGGATTTCCCATAATGGCTGTCTGGATCCTTCTCATCCCGATGCGCTTGCCTATATTAAAAAGGACGTAGAGAGGATCTGCCAGTGGGGTTATACGCTGATCAAACATGACTTTACTACCTTCGATCTCTTTGGCCGCTGGGGACTGGAGATGAATCCTTATCCTACTCAGGACGGCTGGAGTTTCTATGATAAGAGCAGGACCAGCGCGGAGATCGTAAAAGGGCTTTATGAAGCAATTTATGAGGAAGCAAAGAAATATGACACACTGGTTCTGGGATGCAACACCATCGGACATCTGGGCGCCGGACTGATGCACATGCACAGGAGCGGTGACGATACCAGCGGCTTTACCTGGGAGAGGACACGCCGTATGGGTGTGAATACCTTGGCGTTCTGCCTTCCCCAGCACAGGACATTTTATGAGATTGATGCAGACTGTGTAGGTATCACAGGAAAAATTCCGTGGGAGCTTAACCGGCAGTGGGCTGACGTGATAGCTGAGTCGGGAACATCTCTCTTTGTCTCAGCGAAACCGGGAGTGCTCACCGAGGAAGAGAAGGAAGAGCTGCACCAGATTATGCTGAAGGCATCTACTCAGGAAAAACATAAGATCCCGGCTGACTGGGAATATACAGATTGTCCGGAAATCTGGGAGGATGCTGGGGAGTCTGTTGAATATAACTGGTATGAAAAAGCCGGAACGGATGTCAGAGGAAACTCTTGCCAGTATTACAGGCATATTCCTCTGTCTTAAGGTCAATGAATGGGATATCCGGCTTTTGAGGGCAAAATATAGAGCGGAAAAGATTATTTCCGGGGAAAGGACAGAGTATAAAAAATATACAGAGCGGATGAAAAACGGTATGAAAATATGAAGTATAACTGCTGTGGGAAAAGCGGATTGAAACTTCCGGCAGTTTCTTTAGGGCTTTGGCATAATTTTGGGGATACCGGTAGATATGAAACCATGAAAAAGTTGTGTTTTACCGCATTCGACCATGGTATTACCCATTTCGACCTGGCAAATAATTACGGACCGGACCCGGGAAGTGCAGAACAAAATTTCGGACGTATTCTAAAGGAAGAACTGAGAGATTATCGGGATGAAATACTGGTCAGCACAAAAGCAGGCTTTGATATGTGGCCGGGACCCTATGGAGACGGGGGAAGCAGGAAGTACCTTCTTGCCAGCCTGGATCAGAGCCTGAAGCGTATGGGACTGGAGTATGTGGATATTTTCTATCATCACCGTATGGATCCGGAGACGCCTCTGGAAGAAACTATGGGAGCTCTGAATCAGGCTGTGACAAGCGGAAAGGCTCTTTATGCGGGACTGTCTAATTATGATGGTCCTACAATGGAGAAGGCATGTGAAATTCTGGAGGATATGAGGTGTCCTTTTATCATAAACCAGAATTCCTATAATATTTTTAACAGAACTATTGAGAAGAATGGTTTAAAAGAAACTGCCAGGAAGAAACAGAAAGGGATTATTTCTTTTAGTCCTCTTGCACAGGGAATGCTGACAAACCGGTATCTGGAAGGGATTCCTGCAGACAGCCGTGTAAAAACAGACGGCAGATTTCTGAAAGAGGATATGCTGTCAAAAGAAAAGCTGGAGAGCATCCGAAAGCTAAACCATATGGCAGAAGAAAGGGGAGAAAGTCTCGCCCAGATGGCGCTGAAGTGGGTCATGAAAGATAAAGATGTGACCAGTGTATTGATTGGAGTTTCAAAGCCGGAACAGATTGTGGATAATCTGAAAATGATGGAAGGAAGTCTTTTTACAGAAGAGGAACTGATTCGTATTGACCGCTTTTCTTTATAACCGGACAGGATGATAAAAAACAAGCATATCCTGCAGAATGCTGTGCTTTTCAGCGCGGTATTCTGGCAGGATATGCTTATTTTGTTTTGTAACAAGGATTGAAATTGGCAGGAAGGGATGTCCCCTTCTGCTGCACGTGGTTTTTCCGCTGTTTACTTCTCCGGAACGATTTCCAGCCAGTAGCCGTCCGGATCGGAGATGAAATAGATTCCCATAGAAGGATTTTCAAAGCAGATGCAGCCCATCTCTTCGTGGAGTTTATGTGCTGCTTCAAAATCATCTGTGCGGAAAGCCAGATGGAATTCACAGTCACCCAGATTATAGGCGCGGTCGAAATCTCTCAGCCAGGTCAGCTCCAGTTCGAAATCTGTGGTTTCGTTTCCGAGATATACGATAATAAAGGAGCCATCCTCTGCGTTGATCCTTCTCTTTTCTTTTAAGCCAAGGGCTTTTTCATAAAAGGCAATGGACTTGTCCAGATCTTTGACATTGTAGTTTTCGTGAATCATCTGAAATTTCATATGTAGATTCCTCCTGAAAATAAATAATTAAAAATAGAATTTTTGACCTTCTTTCGTCAGTCTTACTGTCTGGTTTCGGTAAGGTGTGCCTTCCGGTGAGTTGAGAAATTTGTCAATGACAGAAAAATCTTTCCAAAAATGCATGGGGAATGCGTGGGAAACCTGTGCTGTTTCCAGAACATGCACCATGCCTTTACTGTACCAGTCCTCCTGCCGCGGGTCAAGAGGGAGAAAGGCGGCGAAGAGTTTCAATCCTTCCAGAGGCTTTGTATATTTGAGAAAATTTGCAGTCATGTTGTTATTATACTGTTTTGTCTCCCCTTTCCAGACCCACCAGTTCAGGTCTCCGGCGTGGTAAATGGTCTTGCCCTCGTAAGTCACGAGAAAAGCAACGCCGCAGTCTGTGGAAGGAAGTGTACGGATATCAAGGCAGCTGCCGGAGTTTTTTACAGGCAGCCGGAGGGTTTCTCCTGCCTTCAGAAAGTGCACATGCTCTATATGGGGAAACTGTTTCATCTGTCTTCTGGTATCCTGGGACAGGATATAGCAGATTTCGCTGTATCCTTCTATGGAAAAAATTTCAGGGCTGAAATGATCGCCATGCTTATGAGAGACAAAGACAAAAAGAGGTTTCCCGGAATTCCCCCGGGGCAGGGGACCCTGGCAGTAATCAAAGAGCCAGTCGCAGTCCTGCCACTCCAGAAGAAATCCGCTGTGACTGATATAGGTTACTTCCATATAAAATCCTTTCTGTTTTACATTTATTCATCTTTTTTTCTGCTGTTCCTTTTGGACTTTTCCCTGCGTCTGCGCCGTCTGCTTCTTTTGATCCTTATGATCAGCATGACAAGATAGAAGATCAGAGCGCCGCACAGAAGAACCAGAGCCGGGTATTTCCAGCTGGGAAGTTCCTGGAACTGGGCTGCGAGATCAGCTGCGAAACCTCTCAGTGACTGGGAAGTACCCCTTGAGGAATCCTGGGAGGATTCCGGATCAGCCCCGGCGGAGTCAGAGACTGCGGAAGCCTGCTCTGTCTGCCGCGCCATCAGTTCTGCCTGCTTTTGGGCATCCTGTATTGTTTGAGAAGCTGCGGTATCCGTGCTGAGAAGGAGGGTATCCCCGTAATAATATTCCATATTCAGAGTGTCACCTTCCAGCAGGGGTTTAAAGGTTATTTTTTCTTCTGCCTTGGAGGGCAGGAGAAGTGCGGTATCTTGTACAGCTTCAGGAAGCATGCCCTGCTCTTTCAGGTATTCTCCAAAGGCGTCCGGTCTGCTCTCAAGAGAGGTGTAAGAAGAGAGCGGTACTTTCTGGAAATTATTAAATGCATAATCCAGCAGGTTTTTGGTGTCTTCATAATGATACAGATTATCCTTCAGCACCACGCAGACCAGGCGCATGCCGTTTCTTTCGGCATAGGTAACAAGGGTGTTGCC
The DNA here is from genome assembly GCA_944380235.1 of uncultured Blautia sp. Lineage (GTDB taxonomy): Bacteria > Bacillota > Clostridia > Lachnospirales > Lachnospiraceae > Blautia. The sequence goes on along the minus strand of CALWHD010000097.1, from coordinate 65,224 downwards.
TGCTTTTTCTGTGTAGCCTGTTTTTCCCCCGAGGCAGCCGTCATAATGCTGCGCTCCGGAGACGAGCATTTTGTGATGATTGTTCAGCCACCGCTGTTCTGCTGTGATATTGGTGGGCGGTATGATATAGTATTCTGTTTTTATGATATTGCGGAAGGTTTCATTTTGAAATGCTGCTCTGGAGATAATGGCGAGATCTCTTGCAGTAGTGTAGTGATCATCGCTGTAAAGCCCATTGGCATTGACAAAATGAGTGTTTTCACAGCCCAGCTCCTTTGCCCGCTGGTTCATCATATCCACAAATGCCTGCACGGTTCCGCCGATGTTTTCTGCCACACCGGAGGAGACTTCATTGGCGGATGCCAGGAGAATGCCGTACAGGCTTTGTTCCATGGTCAGCGTCTCGCCGGGCTTAATACCGATATGCGTGCTGCCCGCTTCAATGTTGTTTACTTCATTGGTGAAGGTGATCTGCTGATCCAGAGGTACCTTTTCAATGGCCAGCATGGAGGTCATGATTTTGGTGGTGCTTGCCGGAGCCCGTTTTTCATCAATCCCTTTTGCGTAAAGAATCTCGCCGGAATCCAGGTCCATGACAATAGCAGTCTCTGCTGATACTTTAGGACCCTGGGGCCATCCTTTTATTTTGTTGGACTGAATTTCCCATTCATAGCTCTCCGGCATCTGGGGTTCCTGGGGATTCTGCGTGGTGTCTGCGGCGGCGCCGGCATTGGCATCGGACGACTGGGTCTGCTGGACTGTGCCCTGTGTGTTTTCGGCAGCTCCGTAGGCGGTCAGATTCCCTGTATTTACAGTCAGTACGGCGCTCAGCAGAAAAGCACCGAACATACGTGATAATTGCTTTGCCCTCATAATAGAAAATCCTCGTTTCCTTTTCTGGTGTACTGGAAAAACTTCCATTCTTCATATTATAAGCGATTTTAAAGATTATATCAATTATCAGGAACAAATTCTCCTTGACAACAAGGGAAAGAAATCAGTATAATGGCTGTATAAATCAGTAAAGACGAAGATGGAGACAGTATTTTGCCTGTAAAAGTTCCAGAGAGCCGGGAAAGGTGGAAGCCCGGTACGAGTAGCGGTGAAAGAAAATCACTCCTGAGTTGCTGTCTGAACCAAGTAGGATCTGCCGGCTTTCCACCGTTAAAAGGAACGCGTATAAAAGCAGCAATGCTTCGTATGTTGTAAGAGGTGGTATAACGACAGTTATGTATAGCTTTCGTCCTGTTACAGGGCGGGAGCTTTTTTAGTAGAAAGAAAGGAGAAAACCATGTATCAGAAAGTTACCACAGATCTGAATTTTGTAGCAAGGGAAAAAGAAGTAGAAAAATTCTGGAAAGATCATGATATTTTTAAAAAGAGTATGGACAGCAGGAAGGAAGGAGAAACCTATACCTTCTACGATGGACCGCCTACTGCCAACGGAAAGCCTCATATCGGACATGTACTGACACGTGTTATCAAAGATATGATCCCCAGATACCGTACCATGAAAGGCTGTATGGTGCCAAGAAAAGCTGGATGGGATACCCATGGACTGCCGGTGGAGCTGGAAGTGGAGAAGGCCCTGGGACTGGACGGAAAGGAACAGATTGAGGAATACGGACTGATCCCCTTCATTGATAAATGTAAGGAAAGTGTTTGGAAATACAAAGGCAAGTGGGAAGATTTTTCTTCTACAGTCGGCTTCTGGGCTGATATGGATAATCCTTATGTGACCTATCATGATGACTACATTGAATCCGAATGGTGGGCGTTAAAAGAAATCTGGAACAAGGGACTTTTATACAAAGGATTTAAGATCGTTCCATACTGTCCGCGCTGCGGAACACCTCTTTCTGCGCAGGAGGTGGCACAGGGATACAAAGATGTGAAGGAACGTTCCGCCATTGCCCGCTTTAAAGTAGTAGGTGAGGATGCTTACATTCTGGCATGGACCACAACTCCATGGACACTGCCGTCCAATGTGGCGCTCTGTGTAAATCCTCAGGAGCAGTATGTGAAAGTGAAAGCAGCAGACGGATATACCTACTATATGGCAGAAGCGCTTCTGGATACGGTCCTGGGATCTCTGGAAAGAGAAGAAGGCACACCGGCTTATGAAATCCTGGAGACTTATGTGGGAAAAGACCTGGAGTATAAAGAGTATGAGCCGTTATACAACTTCAAGAAACTGAATAAAAAAGCTTATTATGTAGTCTGCGATACTTATGTAACTCTGACAGACGGTACCGGTGTGGTTCATATTGCTCCGGCATTTGGTGAGGACGACAGCAAGGTGGGACGTAAATATGACCTGCCGTTCTTACAGTTAGTCAACGATAAAGGTGAGATGACAGAGGAGACTCCCTGGGCAGGCACCTTCTGCAAGAAGGCAGATCCGGAAGTGCTCAAAGATCTGGATCAGAGAGGATTATTATTCTCAGCGCCTAAATTTGAGCATAGCTATCCGCACTGCTGGAGATGCGACACACCCCTTATTTACTATGCGAGAGAATCCTGGTTCATCAAGATGACAGCAGTAAAGGAAGATCTGATCCGCAACAACAATACCATCAACTGGATCCCGGAAAGCATCGGAAAAGGACGTTTTGGAGACTGGCTGGAAAACGTGCAGGACTGGGGAATCAGCCGCAACCGTTACTGGGGAACTCCGTTAAATGTATGGGAATGTGAATGCGGACATATGCACAGCATCGGAAGCCGTCAGGAACTTTATGAAATGAGCGGAAACGAAAAGGCAAAAACTGTGGAGCTTCACAGACCATATATTGACGAGATTACCATCAAATGTCCGAAATGCGGAAAAGAAATGCACCGTGTGCCGGAAGTAATTGACTGCTGGTTCGACTCAGGGGCAATGCCTTTTGCACAGCATCATTATCCCTTTGAAAACAAGGAGCTGTTTGAGCAGCAGTTCCCGGCAGACTTTATTTCAGAGGCAGTAGACCAGACAAGAGGATGGTTCTATTCTCTTCTGGCAGAGTCTACCCTGCTGTTCAACAAAGCACCATACAAGAACGTTATTGTTCTGGGTCATGTACAGGATGAAAACGGACAGAAGATGAGTAAGTCCAAAGGAAACGCAGTAGATCCTTTCCAGGCACTGGAGACCTACGGGGCAGACGCTATCCGCTGGTATTTCTATGTAAACAGTGCACCCTGGCTGCCAAACCGCTTCCACGGAAAAGCCGTACAGGAAGGCCAGAGGAAATTCATGGGCACTCTGTGGAATACTTATGCGTTCTTTGTACTGTATGCAAACATTGATGAGTTTGATGCTACAAAATATACACTGGAATATGATAAACTTCCGGTTATGGATAAATGGCTGCTTTCCAAGCTGAATACTGTGGTAAAGGCAGTGGATGAGAATCTGGCGGGCTACAAGATCCCTGAGACTGCAAGAGCGCTGCAGAGCTTTGTAGATGATATGAGCAACTGGTATGTGAGAAGAAGCCGTGAGCGTTTCTGGGCAAAGGGAATGGAGCAGGATAAGATCAATGCCTATATGACCCTCTATACCGCCCTGGTCACACTTTGCAAGGCAGCCGCTCCTATGGTGCCTTTTATGACAGAAGAGATTTATCAGAACCTGGTAAGAAGCATTGACAAAGACGCACCGGAAAGTATCCACCTGTGTGATTTCCCGGAAGTAAAAGAAGAATGGATCGATAAAGAACTGGAAGAAAATATGGACAATCTTCTGAAGATCGTTGTTATGGGGCGTGCCTGCAGAAATACGGCAAACATCAAAAACCGCCAGCCTATCGGAAAAATGTTTGTAAAAGCGCCTTTTGCTCTTTCAGACTTCTACAAAGAGATCATCGAGGATGAACTGAATGTGAAGGAAATGACTTTTACAGATGACGTGAGAGACTTTACATCCTATACATTCAAACCTCAGTTAAAGACGGTAGGTCCTAAATATGGAAAATTCCTGGGAGGAATCAAAGCTGCCCTTGCCGGACTGGACGGAAATAAGGCAATGGACGAATTAAGGGCAAATCAGCAGCTAAAACTTGACATAAATGGACAGGAAATAGTATTATTAGAGGGCGACCTGCTTATTGATACCGCTCAGATGGAAGGATATGTTTCCGAATCAGATAATGACATCACGGTTGTACTTGACACAAACCTGACTCCGGAATTAATTGAAGAAGGATTTGTACGTGAGATTATCAGCAAAATCCAGACCATGAGAAAAGAGGCTGGTTTTGAAGTTACCGACAAGATTAAGGTTTCCCTTGCCGATAATCAGGTAATCGAAGGCATCTTCCGTGTACACGAAGCCGAGATCAAGGCAGAGGTACTTGCTGAAGAAGTGGTATACAGCACAGTAAGCGGTTACGAAAAAGATTGGAAGATCAATTCAGAAAACGTCAGACTGGGCGTTGAAAAAATTTCATAAGAAAGAAGCATACGGGCGGCGCAGAGCGTATGCCCGGCTTCGGACGGTATTCCCGTGTCTGAAACTGAAGGAGGAAAAGGGATGTTAGACAACCATTTTAAGAAAGAGGAATTCAAAAAAAGCGTTAAAGAAAATGTGAAAATGCTTTACAGAAAGACTATCGACGAAGCGACTCAGGAGCAGATTTTCCAGGCAGTGTCTCTGGCTGTAAAGGACGTAATTATTGACAACTGGCTGCTGACACAGAAACAGTATGAGAAAGATGACCCGAAGATTGTCTATTATTTATCCATGGAATTTCTCATGGGACGTGCACTTGGCAATAACCTGATCAACCTGTGTGCATACCAGGAAGTAAAGGAAGCCCTGGATGAACTGGGATTTGATTTAAATGTGATCGAAGACCAGGAGCCGGACCCGGCACTTGGAAATGGAGGTCTGGGAAGGCTTGCCGCTTGTTTCCTGGATTCCCTGGCAACTCTTGGATACTGCGCGTACGGATGCGGGATCCGCTATCACTACGGACTGTTTAAACAGAAGATCGAAGACGGATATCAGGTGGAAGTTCCGGACAACTGGTTAAAAAACGGATATCCCTTTGAACTGCGCCGCCCGGAATACGCAAAGGAAGTAAAATTCGGCGGTTATGTGAGAGTACAGTATGATCCCGCCACAGGCAGGAACCATTTTATCCAGGAGGGATACCAGTCTGTTCTGGCAGTTCCTTATGATATGCCTATCGTAGGATATAATAATAAAATTGTAAATACACTTCGTATCTGGGATGCGGAAGCTGTCAATGACTTCCGTCTGGATTTATTCGACAAAGGCGAATACCACAAAGCAGTGGAGCAGGAAAACCTGGCAAAGAACATTGTTGAAGTGTTATATCCCAATGATAACCATTATGCAGGAAAAGAGCTGCGCTTAAAACAGCAGTACTTCTTTATCTCTGCAAGTATTCAGGCTGCTATCGCTAAATTTAAAAAAGCACACAATGATATCCACGACCTGCCCAAAAAAGTGACATTCCAGTTAAATGATACACATCCGACTATGACGGTAGCAGAGTTAATGCGTATCCTGGTGGATGAGGAGTGTCTGTCCTGGGAAGAAGCCTGGGATATCACTACACATACCTGTGCGTACACCAACCATACGATTATGGCAGAAGCTCTGGAAAAATGGCCGATCGAGCTGTTCTCCAAACTGCTTCCCCGTGTATACCAGATCATCGAAGAGATCAACAGAAGATTTGTGGAAGAGATCAAAGCGAAATATCCCGGAAATCAGGAAAAGATCCGTAAAATGGCCATCATTTATGACGGTCAGGTCAAGATGGCTCATCTGGCTATCGCAGGAGGATACTCTGTCAACGGCGTTGCCCAGCTTCACACAGAGATCTTAAAGAAACAGGAACTGAAAGATTTCTATGAAATGTATCCTGAAAAATTCAATAATAAGACCAACGGAATCACACAGAGACGTTTCCTGCTTCACGGAAACCCGCTGCTGGCATCCTGGATCACAGACCATATCGGTGACGGCTGGATCACCAATCTGCCGGAACTGGCAAAACTGAAAGTTTACGCAGATGACAAGAGGGCACAGCAGGAATTCATGAACATCAAGCATCAGAATAAGGTGCGTCTGGCAAAATATATTCTGGAGCACAATGGAATCGAAGTGAATCCGAATTCTATTTTTGATGTTCAGGTTAAGAGACTTCATGAGTACAAACGCCAGCTGATGAACATCCTTCATGTTATGTATCTGTACAACAAGATCAAAGAGCATCCGGAGATGGATTTCTATCCGCGGACATTTATCTTCGGCGCAAAAGCGGCAGCAGGCTACCGCAGAGCAAAACTGACTATCAAGCTGATCAACTCTGTAGCAGATGTGATCAACAATGATGCGTCTATTAACGGAAAACTGAAAGTTGTATTTATTGAAAACTATCGTGTATCCAACGCTGAGATGATTTTTGCGGCAGCAGACGTATCTGAGCAGATTTCTACAGCAAGTAAGGAAGCTTCCGGTACAGGAAACATGAAGTTCATGCTGAACGGTGCTCCTACTCTGGGAACTATGGACGGTGCAAATGTTGAGATCGTAGAAGAAGTGGGGGCTGAGAATGCGTTTATTTTCGGTCTGTCTTCTGACGAAGTTATCAATTATGAGAACAATGGCGGATATGACCCCATGCAGTATTTCAACAATGATCCGGATATCAGAAATGTGCTGATGCAGCTGATCAACGGAACTTACTCTCACGGAGACTTTAATATGTTCCGTGAAATCTATGATTCCCTGCTGAATACCAACTGCAGTGACAGAGCAGATACTTACTTTATCCTGGCTGATTTCAAAGCTTATGCAGAGGCTCAGGAGAGAGTGGAGAAGGCTTACAGGGATGAGGCACGCTGGGCGAAGATGGCACTGTTAAATACCGCATGCTCCGGCAAATTCACCTCTGACAGAACAATCCAGCAGTATGTAGATGAGATCTGGCATCTGGATAAAGTTGTTATCGGGAAATAAGAAATAAAAAGAAGACAGGAAGAATGAAAGAGGCACTGATTTTGAAATCGGCGCCTCTTTTATGCTATACTGTATAAAAAAGAAAGAGAGTTTGAGAGAGGGGGGGCAAAGATTATGCCAGACTACATTACTACCTACGGGGGAACCCATTTTGTACCTACAGAACCGGAGGCGGAAAAGATTCATATTTCAGATATTGCTCACGCACTGTCTCTGATCTGCAGGGGAAACGGACAGGTAAAGACTTTTTTCTCAGTGGGGCAGCACTGTATCAACTGTGCCCTCGAAGCAGAAGCCCGGGGATATTCTCAAAGAGTGATTCTGGCATGTCTTCTTCACGACGCCGGCGAAGCCTATCTGTCTGATGTGCCGAGTCCTTTTAAAAAACATCTTTCCGGCTACAAGAAGCTGGAGGAGTGTCTTTTAAGCCTGATCTACCGGAAATATCTGGGATCCGACCTGACAGAGGAGGAGCAAAGGCAGGTGGAGGAGATTGATAAAGATATGCTCTGGTATGATCTGTGGATCTTGCTGGGGGAGGTCTCAGACAGACCAAAACCTGTGATGAAGACGACTTTTTCCTATGAAGTACAGCCGTTTGAAAAGGTGGAAGAAGCATACAGATCTTTGTATGAAAAATGGAAGATCAGTGTCCGGGAGACGGGATGAATAATTTGCGGCAGCACGATTCTTTCTTGCTTTTCTGCCACTGCCGTGTTATACTTAGCCCTGTTGCAAAGCCCGTTAAAAATAAGGTCTTTTCAGGGCTTTCTGGCGGTCACCGCCGTAAAATGTGCCGTGTGTTCGAGACCTTCCACACGTAAAACAAAACTAAAGGAGAAACAGAATATGAGAACTAAAAACGTGAACTTTATCACCCAGGCAGCTATGATCGCTGCGGTGTATGTTGTGCTTACTTTCGTGTTTGCACCTATCAGCTTTGGGGAGATCCAGATTCGTATCGCGGAAATGATGACTGTCCTGCCGATTTTCACGCCTGCGGCGATTCCGGGGCTGTTTGTGGGCTGCCTGATCGGGAATATTACGGGCGGTGCTGTTTTGCCGGATATTCTTTTCGGGAGCATCGCGACCCTGATAGGAGCAGTGGGAACCTGGCAGCTGAGGAAATGTTCCAGGATCGTGGCTGTGCTGCCGCCTGTCCTGGCAAACATCATCATCGTGCCCTTTGTGCTGCGCTATGCATATGGCGTGGCTCTGCCCATTCCATTTTTGATGGTCACAGTAGGAGCCGGAGAGATTATTTCCTGCGAGGTGCTGGGAAATCTATTTGCGGCAGTTTTAGGCAGATACCAGGGAAGGATTTTCCATTCTGCCGGGGTATAAAGACAGAAATACAGTGATATGGGAAGCCGTCAGAGCAGAAATGCTTTGGCGGTTTTTCTGTATGGAAAAAAGAGCAAAATTTTACAAAAAACTTTGATAATCAAAAATTTTGATTGTAATCGGTAACAAAATCGGATATAATGAATTATGGATAATTATTGGAATCGGTACAGAATACAGTAAAGGAGCGTTTGAGTGGATAAATATGATGTATTCCATGATGTGCTGGTGAATTTGTTCCAGGAGATTATGGATATAGAGAGAAAAGCGCTGATCACTTCTGACTTCAGGGATATTTCTGTTAATGATATGCATATTATTGAAGCCATAGGGGAGGAAGAGCCCCGGAATATGTCTTCTGTGGCAAAGATACTTTCTGTGACAGTAGGGACATTGACGATAGCGGTCAACAGTCTGGTAAAAAAAGGGTATGTGCACAGAGAGCGGAGCGAAGAGGACAGACGCGTGGTGCTCATTTCTCTCACAGAAAAAGGACGGAAAGCAAACGCACATCATATGAAATTTCATGATGGAATGATACAGGCAGTGCTGAAAGATTTGAATGAAGAGCAGCAGTCCATCCTGGTGAAATCGCTGATGAACCTGAGAGAGTTTTTCGACTCTTATAAAAAAATGAAAACTAAACGAAAAAACAGCAGGCAGTATGACAGATGATCCGCCATACCGCCTGCTGTTTTACTTATAAGAGGACAGCAGATATTTTTTTACCACGGGAAACTGCGCCGGTCCCAGGGTCAGGAGCGTGGTGTGAAAATCTTTTGCGGAAAAGGCATCCCCCTGCATTTCCTGTACTTCGGTCCTGAGATCGCAGAAGTTTAAGTATCCCAGGTAATATTTCAGATAGTTGGCGGGATTTTCCACAATGTACTGGAAGATTTCGCGGCAGGTTTCTTCCTGCGTGATCCCGAAGGACTGAAGCATCTGAAAGGCTGTGTCAAAGGTCCAACCCTGATCGTGGATGCCCAGATCCAGAAGGGAGTACAGACAAAGGCTTAAAGAGCGGTTCAGCCACAGGAAACGCATCACATCGGGCTCAATCTTGAGAAAATCTGCGCCGTATCCGTAGGACAGAGACTCTACATAGGTTGCCCAGCCTTCGATATAGCCGCTGCAGGAGAGAAGACCGCGAATGGGGGAAGGGCGGGTGTTCCCATAGTAGAGAGTCTGGTACAGATGTCCCGGAAATCCTTCGTGGGCAAGGGTGGTAAATAATTCCGTGCCGGAAATCTGACTGCTCTGATTGATATAGATTGTATTTGGAGATAATGTATCAATAGGAGGAGTGAGATAAAAAGCCGGACTGGAGAATTCCTTCATAGATTCGGGGACATATTTTACTGTATAGCTGTCTGCGTCAAGAGACGGAAAATCCTGTTGGATCGCAGAACTTAAATAGTCCAGCATTTCTTCCGGCCGGGCAGAGGCAGGAGCAGAAGCACTGACAGCCCTGGTAAGGATCTCAGGGTCTTTTTCCTGAAGAGAAAGTATTTCATGAGAATCCGAGACAAGCTGGCGGTAAAGGCGCCGGCTGATCTCTTCCGGGGAGCTGTAGTCGCCTACTGTGCTCTGGATCAGATATTCGTAATAAGCTTTTCCTCCGGGGAAATGAGAGAGACCATTTTGATTTTTACCCGTGCCTTTCAGCTGGGAAAGTCCCTCCAGCAGCCGGGTATAGGCGGGAAAGACACATTCTTCCATGAGTTTTTCCTGCATGGATATGTAGGAATCGGCCTGTTTTTGTGAGATTTTCTTCTGAACTGCTAACTCAGTTATCTGTTCCTGAAACATAGAATCCAGATAGTGGTCCTCATGGCTTTTGACAAAGGAACTGCACTGTTCTATGATACGGTCCGCGCTGGTATCGCTCATAAAAAGTCCTTCAGCAGATTTTTCTTTTTCAAATTCCAGTATTTCCTGAAAATATTCGGGAAGAGAAGCCAGCAAAGAGAAGTAATCTTTGATGTCTGAGGGTGTTCGGAAGGTATACTCAGCCAAAAGAACAGGGAGCTGAGCCTGGATACCCAGATTTGGACCGAGGGGCTCCTGCAGAAGAGGAGCATTTCCCTGGGAAAGCTGTGTAGAGAATTCCAGGCGAAGGATGTCATAAGTCATCTGATTTTGAAGGGAAAGTTTTTCAGGTGAAAATTTTTTCAGCTTTTTTTGCATGGCTTCCAGAGAACTGCGGCTGTTTTCCAGGGCATCCAGATCCATAGAACCGAGACTTATAGGATATTCTTTGATGCCGTAGTTTTCTGGATAGGCCAGAGTATAGTGGAGATTGAGGGTGTTGGCGCGGACCTCTTTCAGAAAAAGGCTGTTGGTAAATTTTTCAAATTTCTGGTCTTCACTGACAAAGATAAGTTTTTTTACGAAAAAGACAGAGATAAAGGCCAGGACAGCCAGTGTGAGGAAGAGACACAGGCGAAACTGCCTGCGTTTAAGAAGCTTTTTCAAAAAATCGTCCTTTCTTATATTTAGAGGGCTCTCTACAGTTTATGAGGAAATCAGCAGGGTATGTATGGTTTTCGCCGTGGAAAATACAGAGGCTTTGTGTTAAGATGAAAGTAAGGCAGCAGGTTTTGGGAGGTGTTGAAGTGAAGAAGAAAATATGGGCTTTGGGGGTGCTTATCTTTGCAGGGCTGTCAGGATGCGGTTTTGGAGAAACAGAGGTATCTCAGGAAGAAGAGGTGATACCGCTGCCGGAAAGCGAAGAAACCGTTTCTGAGACAGAGGAATACGATATAGAGATTTCCGAGAATTTGTATGATTTTCAGTTTGCTTTAAACGGAAAGGTCTGGAGCCTTCCTTCTCCTCTGAGAGAATGGGAAGCAGACGGATGGGAGAGCAGCAGCGGGACGCAGGATACAGAGCTGGAAGCAGAATCTTATACCACCGAAGGGGAAATCCTGCAGAAAGGAGATGATCTTGTCACAGTCTTCATGGTGAACCCTGAAAGTGAGAAAAAACCTTTGAAAGACTGCTATGTGGGAAAGGCAGAACTCCAGTGGGAGCAGGATGGGCAGGTCATACAGCTTCCGGGAGACATTACTATGGGAAAATCAGTTCTCAATGATGTTCTGGATGCTTATGGAACGCCTCAGGATCAGTATGAGGAAAAGGAAGAGATTTACGTTACTTATGAATACGGTATGTATAAGGAGGCAGATTTTATTTTTGATCTGGAAAATGAGACTCTGCAGCGCGCCGTGCTTGTGAATTACAGAGAACCCGAAGACGAATCAGAGACAGTCAGCGAGGAAGTGCCAAGGGAAGTCTCAGAATATGAATCTCCGGAGGACTTTTCGGAAAATCCGCTGGACTTTGTAGTGTCTTATGGAGAAGACTTTTACAAGATCCCTGCTCCGGTCTCAAGCTTTGAAGAAAATGGATGGAAGATCAATGAAGAGGGATCGGATACATCTGTAAAAGCAGGGCGGCATGGATATGTGACTTTGGAGAAAGACGGACAGGTGCTTTACGCGGTGGTAAAAAACTATGCCGAAAGCAAAATTCCTGTAAAAAACTGTATGGTAACGAATGTGTCAGGTGATTTTGACGTGACAAAGATGCCCATTGCCGTGGGAAACAGGATCGCACTGGGCATGGGAGAGGACGATATGAAGATCCGGCTGGGAGGAAGCACCTATGAGTCTGAGGAGGAGGAAACAGGTACGTCTTATTATCTGTATGCGGACGAGACAAAAAAGAATTATATCAGGATTTTTGTGGATCGGGATCTGAAATTAGTAAGAGAGATCGAAGTTTCCAACAGTCCTGAGCAGCTTCTGGAAGAAACTGAGGGAGAAGAAGGAGAAAATACAGAAAATGCAGATTCCTCTGCTCTTATAGGAGAATCATTCAGATAGTTCTGGCGGAATACAGAAAGGTGTGGTATTCTGGTAATGGATATATCTGAGAAATAATCTGTTTTATACCGGAGAGAAAATAGGAGGACAAAAAGAGATGAAGAATTCTAAGGTTTTATGCGAAGAGCTGGCACAGGGAAAATACAGCCAGCTGCTGAAAGAAATCTATATTGATGAATCCATGGTTCCGTATCAGCAGGAGAGGTATATAAAAGCTGTCAAAGGATATGAAGAGATTTTCGGGGAAAATGATGTGGAGATCTACAGTGCTCCCGGAAGAAGTGAAGTAGGAGGGAATCATACAGATCATCAGCATGGTATGGTGCTTGCTACATCCATTAACCTGGATGCTCTGGCAGTGGTAAGCCGTAATGATTCCAACCTGATGAGGGTTATGTCAGAAGGCTATGAGATGGCTGAGGTAGATATCACTGACCTGAAAGAAAGATTTGAGGAAACAGGAACTACCATCGGGCTGATCCGGGGAGTTGCGGCAAATCTGCAGGAAAGAGGATATAAACTGGGCGGCTTTGATGCTTATGTAACAAGTGATGTACTGATCGGTGCAGGTCTGTCTTCTTCTGCGGCTTTTGAAGTTATCGGCGGAACGATTATCTCCGGACTGTTTAATGATATGCAGATCAGCCCGGTAGTGATTGCCCAGGCGGGACAGTTTGCGGAGAATGTATACTTTGGAAAGCCATGCGGTCTGATGGATCAGATGGCATGTTCTGTGGGTGGTATGATCCACATTGATTTTGCTGATCCGGAAAATCCTGTTGTGGAAAAGGTTCCTTCCGATTTTGAGGGTTATCAGTACAGTCTTTGTATTGTAGATACCATGGCTTCCCATGCAAATCTGACGGATGATTATGCGCAGATTCCTGCTGAGATGAAGAAGGTAGCATCACTGTTTAAGAAAGATTTCCTCCGGGAAGTAACAGAAGAAGAATTTTTCGGACAGATTTCCGGACTGCGGAGCGTATTCGGAGACCGTGCAGTATTGAGGGCTATGCACTTCTTTGAAGAAGAGAAGAGAGTGGAAGGGCAGGTACAGGCACTGAGAGAAGGCAGATTCCAGGATTTCCTTAACCTTGTAAAGGCTTCCGGGGATTCTTCCTTTAAATATCTGCAGAACATTTACACCAACAGAGACGTACAGAACCAGGCAATGTCCGTTGCCCTGGGAGCAAGTGAGATTATCCTGGGCAATCACGGAGTGAGCCGTGTGCACGGAGGCGGTTTTGCCGGAACCATCCAGGTCTTTGTAGAGAATGGATTTGTGGAAGAGTACAGAAAAGCAATTGAGAAAATCTTTGGAAGAGGATCCTGTCATGTACTGAAAGTGCGCCAGAAGGGCGGCATCAGAGTTCTGTAAAAAGCCTGTGTTAAAGCAATTTACAGTTTATGTTAAATTTAATAAAAGAAGATGATATACCGTGAAGGTATTAAGAAAAAGGACCCCGCATCTGCAGCAGGCAGTTGCGGGGTCCTTTTTGTGTACAGGGAAATAAGGTTTACAGGAAAATATGATAAGGTTACATAAATGGGAATACATTCAAAAAAAGCAGAGCGCCGGAGAAAAAATACGAAAAATACGGGAAAGTATGGAAGAAAAATTGTCAGAATATTCACGTTTGTAAAATATACACAATGAATGTCGAAATGTGGAAAAGGTGGAAAAGATTATCCTCAAAGTTATCCACATGAAAAAATCCACAAAAAGCAGTAAAAGTGGAGTTATCCTCAAAGTTATCCACATTGTCCACAAAATTCACTGTGGATTCTTGTGATTTACATAATGAAATAAAGAACAAAGGTTTTGTACACTTGTCATAAAATGTGAATTTGGGGAGAAAAATGTGGAAAAATGATTGACATTTCTATCGTCAAAATCTTGGTTTGGCAGTAATGAATTCACCAATATAAAGAAAAAATTATCTAAATTATCAGAAAAATATTGGTTTACAATAAGGTTACAGATTGGTTTACGATAAATGGATACTGAGAAGACATAACGCAAAGAAAAATTATGATTTTACATAGATTTAACTGTTTTATGGTTGGTGATTTTACAAAAGGATTTTATAGTAGGAGCTGTCAAAAGCGAACCGGAACAAATCCGGATTGCACAAAATACAAAGTACGCAATGTAAAGTATAAATGTTAAATGCCGAATTTCAGGCACAGGACAGGTACATAACAGCGTACAGAACAAACAGGGAAACAACAAAACATTTATAAAAAGGAAAATAAGGAGAAAAAACAATGAAAAAAAGAATTGCAGCACTGGTATTAATGGGAGTTATGGCTTTTTCAATGACAGCATGCGGAGACAGCAGCGCAGAAGGGACAACATCAGGTTCTTCTGAAACAGAGGCAGCATCTGATGAATCTTCCACTGAAGAAACAGCATCCGCAGAGGGAATGACAGGAGCTATTTCTGTTATCTCCAGAGAGGATGGATCAGGTACAAGAGGTGCTTTCATTGAACTTTTCGGTATTGAAGAAGAAAATGCAGACGGAGAAAAAGTTGACAACACAACAGCAGATGCATCTGTATCAAACAGCACAGCTGTCGTAATGACAAATGTAGCCCAGGACCCTCAGGCAATCGGCTATATTTCCTTAGGTTCTCTGGATGACTCTGTAAAAGCACTGAAGGTAGACGGAGCAGAAGCTTCTGTAGAAAATGTAAAGAATGATTCTTATAAAATCTCCCGTCCGTTCAATATTGCTACAAAAGATGATGTGAGTGAGGTAGCACAGGATTTTATCGATTACATCATGAGTGCAGAAGGACAGCAGATCGTTGAGGAGAGCGGATATATTGCAGTAGACGATGCAGCAGAAGCATATGCAGGAAGCAAACCTTCAGGCAAGGTTGTTGTTGCAGGTTCCTCTTCTGTAACACCGGTTATGGAAAAATTAAAAGAAGGCTACGAAGCAGTTAACAGCGGGGCAGAGATCGAGATCCAGCAGAGTGACTCTACAACAGGTATGGAGTCTGCCATCAGCGGTGTATGTGATATCGGTATGGCTTCCAGAGAACTGAAAGATTCTGAAACATCTGAAGGCCTGACAGGACTGGAAATCGCATTAGACGGTATCGCAGTTATCGTAAATAACGAAAACCCACTGACCGATATTACTTCCGCTCAGGTAAAAGATATCTATACAGGAGCTGTTACAAACTGGGAAGACCTTCAGTAATCAACAGTTTTGTTGAATGAGAATAGGAGCAAAGTGTGATGAAAGACGTGAAAGAAACGATTATGAAATATGTGTTTCTGATTTGTGCATGCGCTTCCATTCTGGCAGTAATTTTGATTTGTGTATTCCTATTTGCCAATGGTGTACCGGCCATTGGCAAAATAGGGATTTTTAACTTTCTGCTGGGAGAGACTTGGAAGCCGGGAAATGACATATATGGAATTCTGCCGTTTATTTTAGGAAGTATTTATGTAACGGCCGGTGCGATTGTTATCGGTGTACCCATAGGAATCCTCACCGCTATTTTTATGGCGAGATTCTGTCCGGATAATATTTACAGATTTGTAAAGCCGGCGGTAGATCTGCTTGCAGGAATCCCTTCAGTTGTATATGGATTCTTTGGTATGGTAGTTCTGGTTCCTTTTGTCAGGGACTTTTTTGGAAGACAGCTGGGATTCGGAGGAAATGGTTCCAGTATGTTTACTGCTTCTGTAATGCTGGGCATCATGATTCTTCCCACGATTATCAGTGTAGGAGAATCCGCCATCCGCGCAGTGCCCAACAGCTATTATGAAGGCGCGCTTGCTCTTGGCGCCACCCATGAAAGAAGTGTATTTTTTACAGTGGTTCCTGCAGCAAAGTCAGGAATTATGGCAGGAGTGATCCTGGGAATCGGAAGAGCTATCGGAGAAACTATGGCAGTTATCATGATCGCAGGCAATCAGCCCCGTATGCCAAAGGGTATCTTTGAAGGTGTGCGTACCATGACATCCAATATCGTGATCGAAATGGGATATGCTACAGATCTTCACAGAGAAGCCCTGATCGCCACAGCAGTTGTATTGTTTGTATTCATCCTGCTGATCAATCTGTTATTCTCATTAGTAAAGAGGAGGGGAGCAAATGCCTGAGGCAATCCAACCAATCAATGCACAGAATATGAAACAGCGCATCAAATCCTATTCCAACAGCCCAGGTTCCCTGATTTTGGCGGTTCTGGTAGGGCTGGCGGCGCTGATCACAGTTTTAACTTTAGTTTTTATTCTTGGATACATACTGGTGAAAGGAATTCCAAACCTGAGTGCAGATTTATTCCAGCTGGAATATAATTCTGAGAATGTTTCCATGTTTCCGTCTATCATCAATACGATTCTCATGACACTGTTGTCTCTTGTCATTGCAGGTCCTCTGGGAATTTTTGCGGCTGTTTATCTGGTAGAATATGCAAAAAAGGGAAATAAACTGGTTTCTGTCGTGCGGGTCACCGCGGAAACACTGACCGGTATTCCTTCTATTGTATACGGTCTGTTTGGTATGCTGTTTTTTGTAACGACTTTAAAATGGGGATATTCCATGCTGGCAGGTGCCTTTACCCTGGCGATCATGGTCCTTCCTGTTATTATGAGGACTACAGAGGAAGCGCTTCTGGCTGTGCCTGATATGTACAGGGAAGCCAGCTTCGGTCTGGGTGCAGGCAGACTGAGAACTATTTTTGTAGTAATCCTTCCGTCTGCCATTCCGGGAATCTTATCCGGGATTATTCTGTCCATCGGACGTATTGTAGGTGAAACAGCAGCGCTGATGTATACAGCAGGAACTGTGGCAGAACTTCCAAGCAGTGTTATGTCTTCTGCGAGAACGCTTTCTCTTCACATGTACACACTGGCAAGCGAAGGACTGCATATTGATAAAGCGTATGCCACAGCAGTTGTTTTACTGCTTGTTGTACTGGTCATTAACTGGATATCCGGCAGAATTGCCCGTAAGATAAAGAAAGGATAAGAAATTCCATGAGCAAGTTTTCTATTTCCAATTTGGATTTATATTATGATAATGGTGCGTTTAAAGCGCTGAAAAATATTAACCTGGAGATTGAAGCAAATGAGATCACTGCCTTCATCGGACCTTCCGGCTGCGGCAAATCCACACTTCTAAAATCCTTAAACCGTATGAACGATCTGGTGGAAGGCTGTAAGATCACAGGTGACATTAAACTGGACGGAGAAGATATCTACGGTGATATGAATATCAATCTTTTAAGGAAAAGAGTTGGTATGGTGTTCCAGAAACCAAATCCTTTCCCCATGAGCATATATGACAACATTGCCTATGGTCCCAGGACCCACGGCATCCGCTCCAAGGTAAAACTGGATGATATCGTGGAGCGCTCTTTGAGAAGTGCAGCAATCTGGGATGAAGTAAAGGACAGACTGAAATTAAGTGCGCTGGGCATGTCCGGCGGACAGCAGCAGCGTCTGTGTATTGCCAGGGCTCTGGCAGTAGAACCGGAGGTACTGCTGATGGATGAGCCTACTTCTGCTCTTGACCCGATCTCTACTTCCAAGATCGAAGAGCTGGCAGTAGAACTTAAGAAAGATTATACCATTATCATGGTAACCCATAACATGCAGCAGGCAGCCCGTATTTCTGATAAGACAGCCTTCTTCCTTTTGGGAGAAGTGATTGAATACGGTGAGACGGAACAGATTTTTTCTATGCCTAAGAATAAGAAAACCGAAGATTACATTACAGGGAGGTTTGGCTGATGAGACTGAAATTCGACCAGCAGCTTGAAGAATTAAACCGGGAGCTGATCAAAATGGGTGCACTGTGTGAACGCGCCATCCGTCTGGCAGTGGATCAGCTGATGAAAGCAGAGGCAGAAAAAGCAAAAGAAGTAAATCAGATTGAGATGGAGATCAACCATAAGGAAAGAGAGATCGAAGCTCTTTGCATGAAACTGATCCTGCAGCAGCAGCCTGTGGCAAGTGATCTCCGGCAGATTTCGTCTGCTCTGAAAATGATCTCGGACATGGAGAGGATCGGTGACCAGGCGCAGGATATTGCGGGAATGTCAAAATTTGTACAGGTTCAGGAGATCGCACATACGATCCATATTGGAGAAATGGCTGAAGCTACCATAAAAATGGTAACAGAAAGTATCGACTCTTTTGTAAAAAGTAATATAGAAACAGCCCGCAATGTGGTAAAATATGATGATGTGGTGGATAATCTTTTCCTTCAGGTAAAAGAGGAACTGACAGGAAAGGTGATCGATGATTCTCAGAATGCAGAATATTATATGGATCTGATTATGATCGCCAAATATTTTGAAAGAATCGGAGACCATGCGGAAAATATTGCCCAGTGGGTAGAATATTCGATTACAGGGGAACATGACGATTCAGAACAGGAGTAATTATGATTTATTTGGTAGAGGACGATGACAGTATCCGAGAACTGGTGGTATATACTCTGAACAGCCAGGGGATGGAAGCCGAGGGCTTTTCTCTCCCTTCTGATTTCTGGAAGGCAATGGATAAGAGCATACCGGATCTGATTCTTCTGGATATTATGCTTCCGGAGGAGGATGGTCTGGAGATTCTCACAAAGCTGAGAAAGAGATCAGATACCAGGCAGCTTCCTATTGCCATGCTGACAGCAAAGGGAAGTGAATATGATACGGTAAAAGGTCTGGACAGCGGGGCGGACGATTATATTCCAAAACCCTTCAGAATGATGGAATTGGTTTCCAGGGTAAAAGCACTTCTTCGCAGAGCAGGAAAGCTGGAAGAAGGGTCAGATGAGGAGTATACGCTGGAAAATCTGTATGTTTCCAGAAAGAAGCATCAGGTGAAAGTGGATGGGGAAGAGATTACTCTGACCATAAAGGAATTTGAAATGCTGTTTCTTCTTCTATCCAATCCCGGAATTGTTTTTACGAGAGCACAGCTTCTGGACAAAATCTGGGGATACCAGTTCGATGGAGAGAGCAGGACTGTGGATGTACATATCAGAACTCTGCGGCAGAAACTGAAAACAGCGGGACATTTTATCGAAACTGTCCGGGGTATGGGATATAAAATAGGGGGAGTATCATGACAAAACGTATTTTAAGATCCATTCTCCTGGTCGCCGTCATTGGGCTTATAGTCAGTACAGGGGCGACTATGGGTATTTTATACTACCATTTCGGAGGCCAGCTGGAAGAAGAATTAAGAAGAGAAGCGTCTTATCTTTCTGTATCAGTGGAGAAAGAAGGGATAGAGGCATTTGAAAGCCTGCCCGCAGACGCGGAGCGTGTGACGTACATTGATACGGACGGTACAGTACTGTTTGACAACAGAGCAGACGAGGACGCTATGGAAAACCACAGTGACAGAGAAGAGATCCAGGAGGCATTCCAGCAGGGAGCGGGAACTGCAGTGAGAGAGTCAGATACGCTTTCGCAGAGAACCCTGTACTATGCTGTAAGGCTTTCGGACGGGAAGGTGCTGAGGGTTTCCAGTACCCAGTATAATCTTCCCGGACTGCTGGGAGGTATGATCCAGCCTATCCTTATCATCCTGATCCTGATGGCAGCAATATCGGCGTGGATGGCATATCGGGTTTCAAAGGCAATTGTGGATCCGATCAATAAACTGGATCTGGAAAAACCAGAGGAAAACCAGGTGTATGATGAGATTGCGCCGCTTCTGACAAAGATCAACAGGCAGCAGAAACAAATCAAAAGAGAAATCGCGGATGCCAAAAGACAGCAGGATGAATTTTCCATTATTACAGAGAATATGGAAGAAGGATTTGTCATCATTGACGTGCACACAGAAGTGCTGTCCTACAACTCCAGTGCTTTAAAACTGCTGGGGGCAGAGGAATCCAAAGAAAAGAGAAGTATTCTGGCAATGAACAGGAGCCAGGAATTTCAGAGGATCGTGGAGGCAGTTCTCTCCGGAAGGCATGTGATCACTATGCTTGATTTTGGAGACAGAAGCTGCCAGATTGCCGCCAACCCTGTGTTTCATGAGGGGGAGATCAGCGGTGCAGTTCTTCTGATCCTGGATGTGACGGAGCGTATGAAAGGGGAGCAGATGCGCAGGGAATTTACTGCAAATGTTTCCCATGAACTGAAAACACCTCTGACCTCTATCTCAGGCTTTGCGGAGATCATTAATGACGGATTTGTAAAACCGGAAGACACCAGAAAATTTGCGGGAAGGATCTTCAAAGAGGCACAGCGTCTGATCACGCTTGTCAATGATGTGATAAAGATCTCACAGCTGGATGAAGGGAAACTGCCTTACGAAAAGGAAGAGACAGACCTCTATGAATTGTGTAAAGAGATCCTTAGAAGAATGGAAGAGCGGGCAGACGCGGCAGGAGTGCACCTGTATCTGTATGGTCCTCACGTGAAGGTGAATACAGTGCAGACCATTTTGGATGAGGTTCTGAATAATCTCTGCGACAATGGCATCAAGTACAATAAAAAAGGCGGAAATCTTACCGTGACCATTGAAGAGGACGGTGCAGAGGCAAGGATCTCAGTACAGGATGAAGGGATTGGAATTTCACCGGAAGACCAGAAAAGGATCTTTGAGAGATTTTACCGGGTGGATAAAAGCCATTCTAAGGCAATCGGAGGAACCGGGCTTGGACTGTCTATTGTAAAACATGGTGCCATGTACCTGGGAGCTGAAGTAAAGGTAGAGAGCACTCTTGGAAAAGGAAGTAAATTTATTTTGGTACTGCCGGAAAAATAGAAGAAAGCAGAATGCAGAGAAAGATGCAGCTGTATAAGAACAGAAAGAGAGAAGACGCACGGTGTCTGCTGTGCAGTCTTCTCTCTTTTTATTCATGGCAACAGACGGCTGGAAAAGCGTACTGTCGATTGCCACAGGATATCAGCTGCCTCCCTGCATCCGCTTGATGACTTTCAAGCGGGTAAATTCCTCGCGCTCTTTTTCCTCCAGGGAGTTGGAAATACTTTTTGTCAGAGCCTCATATTTGGGAATGGTAATATTTTTCAGGGCGTTTGCCCGCTTCTGGGTTTTTTTGATATTGACCGCCAGGCGATAGGCGGAATTTTCTACCATGGAAAGCCGGATCGTCAGCTGTTTTACCTTTTCAAAGGCGGCACGGGCCTCGTCCAGGGAGGCTTTTGTGCCGTAGTAGGAGTAGGTGGGAGTATCCAGTGACGGGTCGGAGCGCACCAGAGGGATCTCTGTGCCCATGACACTTCGGGTCCTGATGGAGATGGAATTTTCCACAGGAACTGTCCTGGAGATTTCCTGGACATGGCTGATCCCGATTTCCATGTTTGCTTTCTGCAGAGCCGCATAGGCAGTGCGGAAAGTGATATCGATCTGGGACTGAATATCTTTTGCCTGATCGATCAGTTCCATCAGCTCCCGTATAAGGATATTCCTTTTTTTATCCATCAGGTCAAAGCCCTGCCTGGAAAGGGCAAGGGAATTTTTTGCCAGAATCAGGTTTCCCTTGGTCGGGAAGGTATTGGGATCCATAACATCACCTCTTCTTTATGAAAACAGACAGTTCGCCCACAGATTTTCAGGGCGGCAGATGTACGGTCTATTTTGTCTCTTCTCTGGGAATATAATATTTTTCCAGAATCTTAGTGTCAATACGGTCCAGTTCTTCTTTGGGGAGCATGCCCAGAAGTTCCCAGCCTTTATTCAAAGTGTCCAGAATGCTTCTGTTTTCTTCAGGTCCCTGACCTACAAACTGTTCCTCAAAAGCAGTGCCGAATTCCAGATATTTCTTGTCAATAGGAGAAAGCTCGTCTTCACCGATAACAGAGGCAAGAGCTCTGGCATCTCCCACTTTTGCGTAGCAGGAGAAAAGCTGGTTTGCCACGTCCTGGTGGTCTTCTCTGGTAAAACCTTCTCCGATGCCGTCTTTCATCAGACGCGACAGGGATGGAAGTACATTGATAGGCGGATAGATCGCCTGGCCGTGAAGCTGCCTTTCCAGTACGATCTGCCCTTCTGTGATATAACCTGTCAGGTCAGGGATGGGATGGGTGATATCATCGTTGGGCATGGTCAGGATAGGGATCTGCGTCACGGATCCGGTGCCTCCCCGGACGATTCCGGCACGTTCATACAAGGTAGCCAGCTCACTGTACAGATATCCGGGATAGCCCTTTCTGGAAGGAATCTCTCCTTTGGAGGAGGAGACTTCACGCATTGCTTCACAGAAAGAGGTAATGTCTGTCAGGATGACAAGAATATGCATACCTTTTTCGAAAGCAAGGTACTCAGCAGCAGTCAGCGCCACCTTGGGAGTGATGAGACGTTCCACCACAGGGTCATTGGCAAGGTTTAAGTACATGACAACATGGTCTGATACACCGCTTTCTTCAAAGGTACGGCGGAAAAATTCAGCCACATCGTATTTTACACCCATGGCGGCAAATACAATCGCAAATTTCTCATCACTGTTTCCTCCAAGTGACGCCTGCTTTACGATCTGTGCGGCAAGCTGGTCATGGGGAAGACCGTTTCCTGAGAAGATGGGGAGCTTCTGTCCCCGGATCAGGGTAGTCAGTCCGTCGATGGCAGAGATTCCTGTCTGGATAAAATTTCGCGGATATTCTCTTGTGACAGGATTCAGGGGAAGCCCGTTGATGTTCAGCTTCATTTCAGGAATCACAGGACCCAGTCCATCAATGGGTTTTCCGATGCCATTGAAGGTGCGTCCCAGGATATCCGGGGAAAGTTCGGCTTCCATAGGATGTCCGGTAAGTTTTGTTCTGGTATTTAAAAGAGACATGTTCTCGGTTCCTTCAAATACCTGGATCACCGCTTTATCTTCATAAATTTCCACGATACGTCCCAGTTTTTTGGAATTATCTTCTACTTTAAATTCTACGATTTCGTCATAGGAGGCGTTTTTTACACCCTCCAGGACTACCAGAGGGCCATTGATCTCACTTAAGCCCAGATATTCAATTGCCATAAATCAGTCCCTCCTTATCCGTTCTTTTCCATAACAGTATTATAAAAGTCGTCAACAGCTTTCTTGTAATCATCTATTTTTTCCAGCTGACTGTTGGGTACATCATATTTTATGGAGATGATCTTCTCAAAGATATTTTCCTGTTTCAGTACTGAGACAGGCATACCCATGGAAATGAGTGCCCTGCATTTTTTGTACAGATAGAGAATGATCTCCATCATTTTAAACTGTTTTTACAGGGAGACACAGGTATCATCCGGGTGAAAGGCGTTCTGCTGGAGAAAGCCCAGGCGGATGACTCTTGCGATTTCCAGAGTCAGTTTTTGATCATCGGGAAGAACATCGCTTCCAATCAGCTTAACGATCTCCATCAGGCTGCTCTCAGAGTTCAGAATGGCCATCAGACGGTTTCTGTATTCCACAAAGCGGGGCGATACATTCTCGCTGTACCAGTGGGAGAGATCGTTTAAATATTCGCTGTAGCTGGTCAGCCAGTGGATCGCCGGGAAGTGGCGGGCATAGGCAAGGGATTTGTCAAGCCCCCAGAAACAGCGGACAAAACGTTTGGTATTCTGTGTCACTGGTTCGGAAAAATCCCCGCCCTGAGGAGAGACGGCCCCGATAATAGAGACAGATCCTTCTGTGCCGTTTAAGTTCTGCATCATGCCTGCCCGCTCATAGAAAGCAGAAAGCCTGGAGGCAAGATAGGCAGGGAATCCTTCCTCAGCAGGCATTTCTTCCAGACGGCCGGACAGTTCACGTAATGCCTCTGCCCAGCGGGAAGTGGAATCTGCCATGATCGCCACATCATATCCCATATCCCGGTAATATTCCGCAAGGGTAATGCCTGTATAGATGGATGCCTCACGTGCCGCCACGGGCATGTTGGAAGTATTGGCAATGAGAGCGGTGCGCGCCATCAGTGGATTTCCTGTCTTGGGGTCGTGGAGTTTGGAAAAATCCTCCAGAACCTGGGTCATTTCGTTGCCACGTTCTCCGCAGCCGATATAGATGATAATGTCAGCGTCTGACCATTTGGCGATCTGGTGCTGGGTCATGGTCTTTCCTGTGCCGAAACCGCCCGGAACCGCTGCCGTTCCCCCTTTGGCGATTGGGAACAGGGTATCCAGGATACGCTGTCCTGTTACCAGAGGACGGGAGGCAGGATAACGCCTGCTTGTGGGGCGGGGAATGCGGATAGGCCATTTCTGTGCCAGTTTCAGCGGGTATTCTTTTCCATTATCCAGCTGAAGGACAGCAATCGTCTGAGACACAGTATATTTCCCATCCGGGAGGACTTTTTTCACTTTTCCGTGAATATCAGGAGGAACCATGGATTTATGGACAATGGAAGCGGTTTCCTGCACTTCGGCGATAATCGTACCACCGTAGACTTCCATGCCTTCCTGTATGGTCATGTGTACATCCCATAATTTTTCCGTGTCCAGGGAATCTACCTGCATTCCTCTGGAGATATATTTTCCCGACTGCTCTGCGATCACAGAGAGGGGGCGTTCAATGCCGTCAAAAATATTGTCCAGGATCCCCGGACCCAGCATGACGGAGATCGCATCCCCGGTAGCTGTCACGGTCTCTCCGGGTTTTAATCCGCTGGTCTCCTCAAACACCTGTACCGTAGTGGTATCTTTAGTAAGAGAAATGACTTCCCCTACCAGATGCTGTTCCCCTACATGGACCATTTCTGACATTTTAAAACCTGTGTTGCCTTTTAAGTAAATGACCGGGCCGTTAATGCCATAAATTATACCAGTTCTTTTCATTCCATCAGCCCTCCGTCAAAATTAAAATTTTCTTTTTCTGTCTCAAACAGAGTAAGAAGCGTATTGTCAATAAGGATATTTTTCTCCGGAATCACAGCTTTGATGCCTCCCAGGAAAGGTGCTTCAGAGAGAAGGAGGGGAACTCCGGTTTCTTTTTCGAGGCGTTCCTGTAAGGGGGCGTCGGATGCAGTGAGATAAACTTTTATTTCATCGTCACCTGCGATCTCCAGGGATTCCAGGATTTTTTCCTTATTCCACTGTACGTATTCTTCGGTGTGTGCAAATTTCTCCAGCATTTCCCTGACCTCCAGGAACAGTTTCTCCCGCAGTTCCTGCTGTTTCTTTGAAATCTGCCGTTTGATATGAAGATGCTCCGCAGACAGAGCTTTGTTAATCTGTCTGGCAGCGTTATCGGATTCTATTTTATACTGATGGTGCGCAGCTTCCAGCTTCTGTGCCTTGTACTCTTCCAGTTCCCTGTTCAGGTTTGACTGATATTCGGAGAGGTCTTTTCGTGCCTCTTCTCTGGCGGTGTCCATGGAAACCTCATAGAAATGCTTCAGTTTTTCTTCCGTTGTCATATGAATCACCTTCTTGTCATAGTTTTAATCCAATGGCTTCATTTACATAAGAAGTAATGAAGTCAGGCGCCCGTCCGGTGCCGTGACGGTCCGGGATCTCAATCAGGAGAGGAAGTCTGT
Source organism: uncultured Blautia sp. (assembly GCA_944380235.1). GTDB lineage: Bacteria > Bacillota > Clostridia > Lachnospirales > Lachnospiraceae > Blautia. Next base: position 39,564 of record CALWHD010000097.1, on the reverse strand, counting down.
GGTTGAGACGGACATCGTCGATAATATCCGGAAATTCTCTGCCGAACTTTTCTGTCAGGAGGACAATGCCGTTTTCTTTATTGCCGATCGCATCCTCCAGAGCTTTCTTCAGCTCCTCTCTTTTGTGGACAACCACGCCTTCCACGCCGGCAAGGCGCATGCCGGTGTAAGTATCAATGTTGTCACTGATCAAAAACATTTTCATGGAAATCATCCTTTCCTTATCAGCCCAGTCTGCTGAGAATCATAAAGGAAATGATCAGACCGTACAGGGCAATACCTTCTGCCATAGCTACGAAGATCATGGACTTACCGAAAAGAGACCCGTCCTCGCTGATAGCGCCGAGAGCCGCACTTGCGGAAGAAGCCACAGCGATACCGGAACCAATGCCGGAAAGACCGGTAACAAGAGCCGCGCCCAGGTATCCAAGGCCTTCCGCAAGACCGGAAGCAGAAGCCTCTGAGGCGGCAGATGCGCTTACCGTTCCTCCGAACATAACAATGGTTCCCACCAGAAGAGCGCCGAAGAAAAAGAAACAGTTGCAGGCAAGGGATTTTTTGTAGCGTTTCCGGTTCTTTTCTCCCAGGAAGAAAGTTCCGAAAGGAATGATGATGCTTAAAATTAAAGCTGCTGCGATGGTGATCTGAATTAATGTTGTCATAATGAAAATCCTCCTAATTCTTTACTTCTTTTTTGTATTGACACGTTTTAAAAATGGCTGGAATTCTTTTCCGCTGCCTTTGTAGAAACGGCTGAACATCTCATAATATTCCAGACGCAGTACCTGGATTCCGACGATCAGTCCTTCCATAGCGCATACGAACAGATTTCCAAGTATGATGATAAGCCAGTTGATGTTTCCTCCGTTTTCTGCTCCTGCCAGCATGAGCACAACCCCCATCATGGCCGCATGGCTTACCGCAAAGGCTCCGATACGGATGAATGACAGAGTGTTGGAAAGAAAGCTGAGCATAATCTCAAATAATTCAAAAAAGCTCTGTACAAAAAACATGGGTTTGCTGCCCTCAATGGCAGGAGATTTCTTTTTCACCAGCCGGGTCAGGGGCTCCTTCATCATAATGAGAAGAAGGGGTACTGCAAACATGACAATCAAAAGCACTGCCGCCGGAAGTTTATTTCCAGTGATCAGGAGAACTGCCGATATGGTCAGTGTTCCATAAAATACCAGTCCGCACACGGCATTCTGGTCAAACCAGATATTTTCCACATCCTTGTTTTTTACGGCATTGATGATATGGAAGATCATGGTGGTGAGGATCAGGAACATGCCGAACACAATAGCTGCAACAAATACGGTATTAATGTTGCCAAGTCCCGGCACCAGCATCATAGCCTCTGTAGGATGGAGCCAGAGAGCGGGGATCACATCTTCAAAACCAAAGACGCTGCCGAACATCAGTCCGAAGAAAGCGGAAAAAATTCCCGCAGTCCCGATAATGGCGGCAAGGTTCATCTTCTTTGCCCGGTACAGCCAGAAGCCGCCTATGGCAAGCAGGAGTCCCTGACCGAAATCCCCGAACATGGCGCCGAAGATAAAGGAGTAGGTCAGTGCCACAAATACGGTGGGATCTATTTCATGGTAATCAGGAAGTCCGTACATTTTTACATACATTTCAAAGGGTTTGAAGATCTTGGGGTTTTTCAGTTTAGTGGGAGGTTTGCAGCTGATACGGTTCTGATCATCTTCTACTACAACAAAAAGGTTGGAGTCTTCTTCCACATCCTTCATAAAGGAGGCTGCGTCATGCTGGGACATCCAGCCGCAGAGGATATAGAAAGTCTCCTGATGTTCTTTTACACAGGCAGCTGCCTTACGCACATCAAAGTTTGTGGAAAGGGCATTTAAGCATGCCTGGGCGGAGAGTATCCTTGCTGCGTCTTTTTCCAGAAGCTGTTCCATCTGCCTTTGGCATTCTGCATATTCACGGCCTGTATGTTCCAGTCTTGCCTCCAGTTCTGTGTGGATCTTTTTAGGTGTTCCATAGTAATAGTCTTTTTTCAGATAGATCCTCTCGAAATGCATGGAGGAAAATACAGCGTCTACCTGTTCCATCTTGGTCCAGACTACAAAATAGACTCCCCATACATAATCGCTGTCCTGGTGACAGGGATAGAACAAGGTGTCAAGGTTATCATAAACATATTCTTTAAAGCGATCATAGTATTCCGCCGGAATCCTTCCGAAGCGCGCCTGGGCGAAACGGTAATGGATCAGTTTGTCCACATCCTCCGGAAGTTCCAGAAAAGGTGTGATTTTATTCAGGTCTTCAGTGAGGGAATTTCTGGTGTCAGTCAGTTCCTGAAGTTTCTTTTGTATCTCTGAGAGCTGCCGGCTCAAGGAATCTGTAAGTTCCTTTGTTTCTTCCAGGGAGATCTCGCCGATGGGAATGTTTTCTTTGTTTTGTATGAGAGAAGCAAAATCATTCACCTTGTTCAGCAGATCTTTGTAGGGATTGATCTGCAGGTAAGGAGAAAGATTCTGTACCTGGCTTAACTGTGTCATGGCGTTTTCCAGATGTATCTCATATTTGGAAAGGTATTCATTTACCACCCGGTCAATGTCAGCCCTGGGACCGGTAATGCTCAGGAACTTCATCTTTTCAATCATGTAAATCACCTCCTATATTCAGGCTCTGCGTATATAATCCATAGTCTCAGCAGGTGACAGTCCATAGCGGACACATTCAATGGCTGTGGTCAGCCTGTCAACTTCATGTTCCTTATGGTAGAAATAAGAATAGATCATAATTACTGAGTGTGGATATTTTCTTGCCTCAGCCTCAAGTATGTTTTTTAAGTTCAGGTTATAGAATTCTTCCAGTTTCTCCGGGGCAAGTTCGGGGAAACGTTTCTTATAATAAGTGCCTTCCAGGACCTTTTTGAATTCTTCCGGGTCCGGAGCTTCTACCAGCGCTGAGATTTCCTCTCTGCTCAGGCGGTAATGCATGGGGATCAGCAGGGCATAGATATCCGCAGGCTGCATGTGGTAATATTTCTTGGAACGGTAGATCCACTGCAGGTTCAGCATATCGAATTTATTGCCGTAAGCCTTGGTGATCTCCTCCAGATCCCTTTTTTTAAACAGTTTTTCCTTCGCAGACCAGATATTGGCGAAATAATACTGATCCAGTGCCATGCCGTAGTCAAAGATCTGAGGATGATAGTCATTCTCCAGTTTTTTTAAAGGCGCATAGTATTCAGAACCTTCCAGATTATTTACAAACTCCTCTACGCTGGAAGAGGAGGTGAGTTTTTCGATATCCAGCTTGGAATGCCGGTCGAAAAACTCTTTGAACAGGGACAGATCCAGCTGGGCATGCCCCTGGTCAAAGACTTTTCGCAGACAGTCTTTCATAACAGAGATTTCATAGCGTTTGAAATACAGTGCCATAAAAGTCCTCTGGGAAGGATTGGCAAACCGGTACAGTTTGGTGAAATTCTGATGTATGGTATGGATCAGAAGTTTTTCGATATCGCCTCTGTGGAGACTGTTCTCATCCAGATCTGCCCAAAGATCAGCGAACCCGGGCTGCTTTTTTAAGTAAGCTACAACCTGGGGTACAGAATTCATCTGAGCGATTTCCAAATACTGTGATTCCCCCATAAGCTTGCTCTGCATGGCGCGGATTTTGGTGGACAGACCGCTGTAGGACAACAGGCTTCCCATATGCTCATCACTTCCTTATTATTCTGTCATATATATTTTTTGCCAGTTCACTGTGGTGCTCCTGATAATAAGACTCCATGTGTTCCAGCTTCTTTTCAGTATCTGCTTTCTGGCTTTCCAGTTCCTGCTTCATCCGGATTTCCAGCTGATCCCGGATCTTTTTCACTTCTTCGCGGGTGTCAGCGTCTACTTTGCGGTCAAATTCTTCCACGGCAGCTTCGTGTTCCCGGGCGAGCTGCAGCTTCTGCTCTGAAACACTCTCCATGATCCGCGAGGCGGCAGCTTCTATCTCAGCCAGCTTTGTAATAATGTCTTCCATAAGCTTTCCTCCTTTTGATACACTCCCTATCATACACCATTTTGACGGAAATGTCATATAAAATTAAGGTAATATTTTGAAAATATAAACAATATAAATACAGCGCAAAAGCGTGAGAAGGGCGAGTATATATTTAGAATGTAAAAAAAGATGAAAAAAATGCACAGGCGAAAAATAAAAATGACGAAACAGGAGAAAACCAAAAAGAATATTGCGTTTTAAAACATTCAACGCTATAATGCAGAAAGTAAAGATGATATACCAGGAACGGCGGCTCCTGTAATATGGGAGTGCGCTTGGAAAGGCAGGAAGATAAATGAGACTGAGAAATATACCGGGGGCGAAGGAGACCATTGAAGAAAGCAGATTTGTAGTTCATGAGCCCCAGCAAAAGAGGGGAAAGTGGCAGGAAATCTTCGGTAACAGCCACCCTGTACACATAGAAGTAGGAATGGGAAAGGGCAGATTTCTTATGGATATGGCATCTCTGTATCCCAATGTAAATTATGTAGGGATTGAAATGTATGACAGTGTCCTCCTCCGGGCAATCCAGAAGATGGAGGAGAAGGCAGAGAAAGGAGAGCTGCCGGAGAATCTGAGGTTTATCCGCATGGATGCCAGAGAGCTTCCCCTTGTCTTCGCACAGGGAGAGGTGGAAAAAATTTATCTGAATTTCTCAGATCCGTGGCCGAAGGAAAGACACGCAAAGCGCAGGCTTACCTCCAGGCAGTTTCTGGAGCGCTATGACAAGATTCTGGCACAGGACGGTACTGTAGAATTTAAAACAGACAATCGTCCGCTGTTTGAATTTTCTCTGGAAGAGGTAAAAGAAGCGGGATGGAAACTGGAAGGATATACTTTTGATCTGCATCATGACAAAGATATGAATCAGGGAAATGTGATGACAGAGTATGAAGAAAAATTCTCATCTGCGGGAAATCCTATCCACAAGCTGACAGCCTCCAGATAGAAGGAGAATCCCCAAATCCTTCTGCAGCATATTTTATAATAAGAAAGCTGACAGGGGCAGAGCGTATGGCAAAGAAAAAAAGCGGAATGCAGTCGGCAGTCTCCCAGTGGGCATACCAGAACCGGCGCGGAGGAACCAAGGCAGCAGATGTGCTGAAGTCTATTGAGGCAGTGGAAAAGACGCTGGGATCTGTAAATGTGAAAAGAAAATAGGCAAACATGTATCGCAGAGGCGAACATTGGGGGGACCCAGGCAATAGGCGGACTGTACAGCTGCCGTCTATTGCTGTCTGCAGGGGAGTTCTGTCAGATTAAATGTTTCTAAAAAAAAACAAAAAAAATATAAAAAAATCCTTGCATTTTGTAAAACTATCGGATATAATATTTTTTGCACTGAGGGAAACACTTCAGAAAACGTAGAAATTTATAAAGTATGCGCCTTTAGCTCAGTTGGTAGAGCACCTGACTCTTAATCAGGGTGTCCAGGGTTCGAGCCCCTGAAGGCGCATTGAAAAGCACTGTTTTTGCAGACATGACGAGCTGCGGGGACGGTGTTTTTTTTGCATAAGAACATAAGACAGAATAGATGGGGAAGAAAGGGAGTTCGAGGTTGAAATCTTCATTTTCCCACTCTATAATAGGAAAAGACATTTAAAGATATTTGGTTTTACAGTAAGAAAAGAGGAAAAAAGATGATCAAGGACTTGACTGTGGGGAATCCCGGATCAGTACTCTGGCGGTTTTCCGCGCCCATGTTTGTGGGAGTGATTTTTCAGCAGATTTATAATATTGCAGACAGCGTTATTGCCGGAAGGTTTGCAGGGGAAGATGCGCTGGCGGCAGTGGGAGCCAGTTATCCCATTACTATGATTTTTATGGCGATTGCCATAGGAAGCCAGATTGGATGTACCATTGTAGTGAGTCAGCTGTTTGGGGCAAAGCGTTACCGTGACCTGAAGTCTGCGGTGTCCACGGCTATGATCAGCGGATTGGTTTTGTCTTCTCTGCTTCTTGTGGTCGGGCTCCTGACTTCCCGGGAAATGATGATCCTGGTCAATACGCCGGACAACATTTTTGCAGATGGGGCGCTGTATCTGAGAATCTATATCGGCGGATTTATTTTTCTGTTTCTTTATAATGTGGCAACGGGAATTTTCAATAGCCTGGGAGACAGCAGGACGCCGTTATATTTTCTTATTGCATCCTCTGTTGCAAATATTTTTCTGGACTGGCTGTTTGTGGCAGTCTTTTATATGGGAGTGGCAGGTGTCGCCTGGGCTACGTTTCTTGCGCAGGGAGCTGCCTGTATCCTGTCTCTGCTGGTTTTGAAAAAGAGAGTCGGAGAAATCCGGACAGAGGGGAAGATTCCCCTGTTTCGTTTTCAGGATCTGAAGAAGATTGCGGCGGTGGCAGTCCCAAGTATTTTGCAGCAGAGTTTTATTTCTGTGGGAAATATGTGTGTGCAGGGTCTGATCAACAGCTATGGATCTTCCGTTATTGCAGGATATTCTGCAGCGATCAAACTGAATACTTTTACCATTACCTGTTTCACCACTTTGGGAAACAGCGTGTCCAGCTTTACTGCGCAGAATATCGGCGCGGGAAAGACAGACAGAGTAAAGAGCGGATTCAAAACAGGAGTCCTTCTTGCCATGGGATTTGCGGCTGCAGCGTTTGTCATTCTTTTTGTATTCGGAGGACAGTGCCTGAATATGTTTATGAATGAAGAGAGCACACAGCTTGCCCGGGATACAGGAGTGATCTTTTTTAAGATTGTTACGCCCTTTTATTTTTTGATCTGTATCAAGCTGATCTCCGACGGAGTTTTGAGGGGAAGTGGATGCATGGGGCAATTTATGGTGAGTACTTTTGCGGATCTGCTGCTGCGGGTAGTCCTTGCTTTCGTATTTGCCTCCTTCTGGGGTTCTGCAGGAATCTGGATATCCTGGCCGGCGGGCTGGGTGATCGGTACAGGAATCTCGTTTGCCTTTTATAAAAAGGGAAACTGGAAGAGACAGTTTGACAAGAGGCCTTAAGAGCTGTGAGACAGTTGGTTTCAGGGAGGAATCGTGTTATAATTTAGAAAAACCACAGGAGGGATCAAAATATGAAGGCAACAGTGCATATCGAGCCAAAGGAACCTCAGTATACGGTTATTACTGGACTTTCTTTTGCCCAGGTGGATGACTGGTACGGTCATATTGTACGAGATTTGAAAATGGATCTTATCTATCCGGAGCAGGGGGACAGGAAAAGTCCCTGCATTGTATGGATCTGCGGAGGAGGATGGCTGACTATGAATACATCTGCGCACCTGGCGTACCTGTGCGACCTGGCACGCAGGGGATTTGCAGTGGCAAGCGTCCAGTATCGCACCAGCAACCAGGCTCCGTTTCCGGCACAGCTTGAGGATGTGAAGGCAGCGATCCGCTATTTAAAAGCTCATGGAGAGCGTTTCTGCATAGATAAAGATCGGTTCGGTGTTATGGGAGAGTCAGCGGGAGGACAGCTGGCAGCCCTCACTGCACTGACAGGGGACAGAAAGGAATTTGACAAAGGGGATTATCTGGAATATTCCAGTGCAGTACAGGCTGCCTGCCCCTGGTATGTTCCTTCTGATCTGAGCAAAATGGTGACAAAATATCCGGAAAAAATGCAGGCAGGTGCTCCGGAATCTCTGCTTATAGGCGGGAATGCCGCAAGTGATAAAGAAAAGGCCGCCTGTGCCAGTCCGCTCAGTTATGTGACAGAACAGGCACCGCCTTTCCTTCTTCTTCACGGAACCTGCGACAGAACCGTTCCTTTTGACCAGGGAGAAATGATGTACAGGGCACTGGAGGAGAAAGGAGCAGATGTGGATCTGATCGCCATTGAGGGAGCAGATCACGCAGAAGTCCGTTTTTTCCAGCGGGAGATCTGGGACAGAATCGCGGTATTTTTTAAAGATAAGCTGTGCGGCTGAAACAGATATTCCGGAAGAAAACACAGAGAGAGCAGATGCAGAATATTAAGATTTATAGGAAATGGAGATGAGATGGGATGAAGGAGCTGCTGGTAGTGGTAGATATGCAGACGGATTTTGTAAACGGGGCGCTGGGGACAGAAGAAGCTGTAAATATTGTGGAAAATGTGGTCAAAAAAGTAAAAGAAGCAAAAAAATGTGGAAAAGATATCGTTTTTACTATGGATACACATGGAAGAAATTATCTGGAAACCCAGGAGGGAAGAAAGCTTCCGGTTCCTCATTGTATGAAAGGAACTGAGGGATGGAAGATCATTCCTGAACTCCAGAGTGAAATACAGGGTGCTGCAGTGCTGGAGAAACCATCCTTCGGAAGCGGGGAGCTTGCCCGTCTGGCAGAGGAAAACGGATACGATAGGATTCAGCTGACAGGAGTATGCACGGATATCTGTGTGATTTCTAACGCCCTGCTGCTCAAGACTGCTCTGCCTGAAGCAGAGATTTCGGTAGATGCTTCCTGCTGTGCAGGGGTGACGCCTGAGAGCCACAAGAATGCCCTGGAAGCAATGAAGATGTGCCAGATTCAGATTGAGAATGCGTAATCAATACCTGTACCGGGAGGAATTGTTATGCCTGAAAAAAGATTTAAATGGGTGATCGCGGCAGCCGGAGTAATTTTGTCTGCAGCATTGTTTTTGAAAATGGTGGTGGATCTCTTTTTTACCTATGCTGCAAGAGGAAAATCCCTGAAGCTTTTTACCAGCAGAAAAAGAGAGAAAGCAAAGAAAGAACAGTATGAAAACAGCTGGCTGAAGAAGCAGTCTCTAGAGAGTGTCTCGGTAAAAAGTACTGATGGGCTGAAGCTGAAAGGACATTATCTGAAGAATCCTCAGGAGAAAAGAATCATCCTCTGCTTTCATGGGTGGAGAGGAACATGGACAGGAGACTTTGATAAGCTGGCAGAATGGTTCTATGAAGAAGGAAGCAGCCTGCTTCTGGTGGAGCAGCGTGCCCAGGGAGAGAGTGAAGGAAAGTACATGGGCTTCGGCATCCTGGAGAGGAAAGACTGCCGGAAATGGCTGGATTTTGTAAGGAAAATGTACAGAGATAAGGAGATTCCCGTGTATCTTGCAGGCGTTTCTATGGGAGCAGCAACTGTACTGATGGCAGCAGGTGAGATTCCGCAGGGACAGGTAAAGGGAATTCTGGCGGACTGCGGTTTTTCATCTGCCTATGATATTGTACTTCGCACAGGGAAAAATATGTTTCATGTGAAGGAATATCCCCTGATGAAATGGCTGAACAGGCGGTGCAGGAAGAAAGCAGGATATGCTTTGGATGAATACACAGCCATGGACAGCGTATCCAGGACAGAGATACCGGTTTTATTTGTACATGGAGTTGCGGACGATTTTGTTCCCTGGGAGATGTCCCAGGCTAATTATCAGGCATGCAGAGGAAAGAAAAAGCTGCTCCTGGCAGAGGGGGCAAGGCATTGCCAGAGCTTTGAAGTGCTGGGCGATGTCTATAAAGATACGGTGAAAGAGTTTTTTGAGTGGGAAAAAGAATGCAGACTTGAGGGAAAATAAGCCTCAGGTCTGCATTCTTTTATAATATGGTTTATTATTTTTGAGAAATCCCAGACTGCACATTACCTGTTCTGTCTATTTTTGTTCAGCGAGAACATGGTTCAGAACCTGAATAAGAACTCCGAAATCAATAGGTTTGGCAATATGGGCATTCATGCCGGCCTCTTTTGTCCGGGCAATGTCTTCAGAAAAGGCATTGGCAGTAACAGCAATGATAGGGACTTGAGCAGCGTCTTTTCTGTCCAGAGCGCGGATGGTGCGGCTTGCAGTACAGCCATCCATCTCCGGCATCTGCATATCCATGAGGATCACATCTACAGACCCGGGTTCCAGTGTACGGAAGATATCCACGGCTTCTCTGCCGTTCCAGGCCTGGATAACTTCAGCTCCCATCATGGTCAGATATTCCGCAGCAATTTCCATATTGATCTCATTATCTTCCGCAATCAGGATTTTAATCCCGGAAAGACCGGAAGGCTGAACTGCGGGGGTATCTGCAGCGGAATCAGACTCCTGTGAAGTCTCTGATTCTGCTATTTGGAGAGGCAGGATAATGGTGATACAGGTTCCTTCTCCCAGAGTACTCTGAATTGCAATTTCTCCGCTCATCTGCTGGACAAGGCTTTTTACAATGGGCATCCCCAGGCCTGTTCCGGTAATCTTGGTGGGAGCAAAGGTGGTTTCCCGCGCAAAAGGTTCAAAAATTTTTTCCAGAAATTCCTGGGTCATGCCGATACCGGTGTCCTTCACCTGAAGCTGGTATTTACCGTGATTATTTTTGGCATCGATCTGGATTAAGTCCACATGGATCAAAGCACCCTCTGTGCTGTACTTAAAAGCATTGGAGAGGAGATTATTTAATATCTGGTTCAGGCGGAACTGATCACAATAGACCATGGGATTTTCCAGTTCGCTGGTAATGGTCAGCACTTTCTTTTCCCTGCGCGCCTGCTGAAGGAAAAGAGAGGCGCTGTCCTCTATGCATGTTTTAAGGTTCATGGGAGCATAGTCCAGGGTGCCTTTTTCCCCATGTTCCAGTCTGGACATATCCAGGATATCGTTTACCAGAGTCAGGAGCTGCTTTCCTGCGTTTTCAATTTTTTCAATATAGTCCCGGACTTTTTCCGGATCCTCCACATTTTTTTTCGCCAGTTCAGATAAACCAGTAATGGCATTTAAGGGAGTCCGCATGTCGTGGGACACATTACTGAAGAAGAGGTTTTTCTTCTCCACAGTCTGTTTTGCGGAATTCAGGGCATTTTCCAGGAGCGCATGCTGCTGAAGCTGCTTGCGTTTTTCCATATCGATTTCCCGGAAACACATGATTACTTCATTTAAAGCAAGTCTCTTGTTATATATGATCTTTATGCTTACCCATTTGTATTCGTTTCCAAAACGCCGCTGGTAATCGCCGCCGAATTCATCAATACGGTCATTGATGAGTCTGCGGATGTTTTCAAGAGAGAAGCTCTGTTCAAATTCTTCATATGTTTTTTTATTTACCACTTGTTTTACTTCATTGATAAGGTGCTCGTAGGTTCCTGATTTTCCCAGTGTCTTTTTCACATCATCGGAAGATTTGATGGATTCATAGGTGCCGGTTTCATAATTAATACGGTAGATAGCATAATACGTATCACCCAGAATGGACAGGGTATCTGCTGTGTATTTCATCTTCCGTGTGCCTATATAAGCACGGATCATGGTGAAGGCCACTATCAGAATCAGACAGCCGCAGATAATGGACAGGATAATAATAGGACGGTCCCATTCATCATGGAGGATGTTGAAAATGGGAATCGTAATGACGGAGAGCCAGCCATTCTTCATAGTGTAGTAGTATACACCCCGCCTTTTTCCATCTAAATCAATGATCGCAGAGGAGTGATCTGAGAGGCTGCCGCTTTCAATCTCCTGCAGAAGGGAGTGGATATATTTCTGGAAACCGTCCTGGGTCAGATCCAGATCACTGGCAGCATAAATCAGTTCTCCTGTGCCGTCGAAGAGGTAATAGGAACTGTTTTCAGGTATAGCTGACTTATTTTTGTGGGCGTGGAAATTCTCCATAAAAATGTCAAAAGCCAGAACATTTCCTTCCCCGTCCAGTTTTTTTGCCAGAGTGACGATACTCTTTTCGGTAATGGCATCTTTGTAGGCATTGGTAAAAATAATATCTCCGTCAGCTTCGATGGCCCTCTGATACCATTCCGTATTCTGGTATTGATAACTGTCGTCTCCTTCCCGTGGTTCCGCGGCAATGATATTTCCATCGATGACCGCGTAAGGATCGATGATGTGGTAATTCAATATCTGAGAGACATGGGAAGAATAGGAGGCAAACCACTTCTGAAGCTCCTCGCTGTCTTCTCCCTCTGCCAGGAGCTCATTTACATTGGCAGAAGCAAGATTCAGGAAAAGTTTATACATGTTCATCCGGTTTTCTTCTTCGGAAGCATAGCTCTGCGCCAGATAGGTTGCCATTTCATTCGTGTTGTAAAGCAGTTTATCGCGTACCAGCACAATTCCCCAGATGATCAGCACGGAGAAAAAGATTAAAATCGCCACATTCAGCTTCATGGATAAGTCCAATTTAGGAATTTTCAAAGCACTTTTTCCAGTATTTTTATCAGCTTTTTTCAATATCAGCCGCCCCCTTTGTGCATATATAAAATTAAGTTTTTCTTTAGATTCAGCATCATTATAAAGGATTGGAAGGGGGATTTCAAGGTTGGAGACAGGGCTGCAGAACATCCATACAGAAATTTCAGAAAGGAAATCTTGATCTCTTTTCGCTGTTTCTGTTTCCGGCATGGAACAGGGAGAACGTACATTCCTGCTGTTTATGCATATGATGAAGAAGGAATGAAAATTCCGAAAAAAACAGGAGGTACTCTTTATTATGGGAATCATAAATGTAAATAAAATGACAGATGCTGCCCAGATAGACTGTGAAGGTACTTTGAAAGTGACACTGGAATTTTCCGCGGCGCCGGATATTTCTGCAAATCCCACAGATATCGTGCTGGTGCTGGACCGTTCCGGCAGCATGCTTGGAAGTCCTCTTGCAAATCTGAAAGCAGGGGCAGATACTTTTATTGATATTATTGATGAGACCACAGACAGCCAGAAAGATGGAGTCATCGGAGGCGGCAGTCATATAGGAATCGTCAGCTTTGACGGCACGGCAGCGGCAGATGTACCCCTGAGCACCTCTGTGTCTGAGCTGAAAACAGCAGTAGACGGGCTTACTGCCGGAGGCAGTACCAATCATGCAGATGCGTTTGCCAAGGCGGTGGAATCTTTCGATCCCGCTTCCTCAAATGAACGGGTCATTGTGATGTTTACCGACGGAAAAACTACGGCGGGACCAACGCCCGGTCCGGTGGCGGAAGCTGCAAAAGCAGAAGGAATTATTATTTACTGCATCGGTCTGGTGGGCTCAGACGGAATAAATGTGGATGACTTAAATGATTGGGCCACAGATCCGGATTCTGCCCATGTGGCAGTAACGCCGGATGAGGAAGAGTTGGAAGCACTGTTTGCGGAGCTGGCGAAAAATATCTCCAAACCAGGGGCAACGCAGATTACGATTGACGAAATCCTGAATCCTGATTTTCAGATTGTAAGTATTGATCCGCCAAGTAAAGGAAGCGCTGAGAAAATCGATATCAATTCTCTTCAATGGAAGATTTCTGAATTAGGCGTAAGGGGAAATGAAGACGCTGTGCTGGAGTTTTATGTTCGTCATGTGGGGCAGACGGGAGGAGTGAAGTCTGTGAATCAGTCTTTGCTTTATTCAGATAAGGAAAATCATTCGGTGACATTCCCTGATCCTTCTGTAAATGTAATGTGCGATGCAGAAGTGGATCAGGAAAAGTGCCTGGATCCGGTGGAGTTTTCTTTGGATGGCTGTCAGGATTCTCTGGAAGTGGATCTCGGGGATGTGTATCTGGAATCCCGGGGAAGGATCCTGCAGTTGGATGTTACCCTGAAAAAGATATGTCCCAACCGGCGCACGGCACTGGCCATTGTGCTGACAGAGGTGGACTGTGATGGAAAAGAGCATTCCAGAGGTATGAAAACACTTACGGTTCCGGCACATCACTATCCGGGATGCAGGGATATCAAAGTGAAATGTATAAAATTTGTAGTTCCTGAGGACCTGAATGTATGCGGCAGCGGGATGTGTAAAGAGAAAAAGTTTAAAGCAAGGGTAATCGCAAACAGTATTGACACAGATTTTAAATGCTGTGAGACAGCAGTTACTCTGTAAGGAATGAAAGTATAAAAAACAGACTGCCGTTTCTTAAGACGATAGACTGTCATACACTTAAGTCCGGCAGTCTTTAAAGTTTTGACTTTTACGGCTCTGAAAAAGTGATATAATAAATATGTTTGACAGTGACGCTGCCTGATTTAAAGGCAGAAACCGGGAGGAGAATTAAAAAGATGGCAAAAGATATGACACAAGGGCGTATTATCCCACAATTAACCAAGTTTACCATTCCCCTTATATTGGGCAACTTATTTCAGCTGACTTATAATGCGGCGGATTCTGTGATCGTGGGAAAATTTGTGGGGGATGATGCACTTGCGGCAGTGGGAACCGCGGGACCTATCATGAATATGGTGATCCTGTTTATCAGCGGTATGTGTATGGGCGCGGGAATCCTGATGAGTACACATTATGGAGGAAAAAAATATGACCTGCTGGAAAGACAGATCAGTACCACGATGCTGGGCGGCATAGGATTCTCTTTAGCGATTACAATTTTGCTGCTGCTGATCGCTCATCCGCTGCTGGAATTGCTGCAAGTTCCGGCGGATATTATGGAATCTGCAAAAGGATATCTGCGGATTATTTTTGTGGGATTGATTTTTACCTTTATCTATAATTTCTTTTCTAATACATTAAGGGCACTGGGAGACAGTAAAGTACCCCTTTATTTTCTGATCCTCAGTGCACTGTTTAATATAGTCGGTGATCTGTTTTTTGTTGTTGTGCTGAAATGGGGAGTGCCGGGGAGCGCTGTGGCGACCGTACTGAGTGAAGCTCTGTGCTGCATGTGCTGCATGCTTTACATTAAGAAAAAAATACCTTTGCTCTGCCTGGGGAAAAAATGGCGGGTGTTTGACAGTTCGATTCTCAGGACAACGATTTCTTACGGGATTACCAGTGCCCTGCAGCAGATGTGTGTCCAGCTGGGAAAAATCTGTGTTCAGACAGTGGTGAATGTGCAGGGAGTTGCTTTTATTGCTGCATTTACAGCGATCAACCGGGTGGATGACTTTGCCATGACGCCCCAGCAGAATATTGCTCATGCGACGACTACATTTATGGCGCAGAACAGGGGCGCGGGAAAGATCAAACGGATGAAAAAAGGATTTTTCTCATCCGTTTTTCTGGAACTGGCATATACCAGTGTGGTGGCGCTCATTACCTTTGTTTTTGCCCGCCAGATCATGGGGCTGTTTGTAGGGGCGGAATCAGAAGAAGTAGTGAGTCTTGGCGTGTCGTATTTGAAATTGATTTCCATTATGTATGTAATGCCGGCAGCAACCAATATTATCCAGGGCTTCTTCCGGGGGCTGGGTGATCTGAAAGTGACTTTGATCAGTACGATTTTGAACATGTCGGCAAGATTTTTTACTGCGTGGCTCATGATACATATTCTGCATGGAGGTTTTGACCGGCTGGCGTGGGCAAATTTCTTTGGATGGGTTGCCATGCTGGTGTTCCAGATTCCAATGATTCTTACACGGTGGAGGAAAGAGCAGGAGGTTTCAGAGATACAGGGGAAGTAAAGATGGAAATCCTACATTTTTTTACAGAAAATTGGGTCACAGAAAATTCACAATTTTATTAGCACTTACCTCTTGACAGTGCTAATAATAAGTGTTATATTACAACTAGAACAAAGGAAGAGGAAAAAGAAAAGTTCCTGGAACCGAAGTTCTGGCAACAACACGAAGGTTTTCAACCAGAGTGCTAAAATAAATTTTATATGTCATTTGAAAGGAGATATGACTTATGATGATGATGCCTAGTATTTTTGGAGAAAACTTATTTGATGACTTTATGGATTTCCCATTTGAGAGAGAATTTTTCGGAAGAAAAAATCCTCTGTACGGAAAGAATGAAAAGAACATGATGAAGACCGATGTAAAGGAATTGGATCATGCATATGAACTGGATATCGATCTGCCAGGATTTAAGAAAGACGAAGTCACCGCAAAACTGGAAAACGGATATCTGACTATCAGCGCAGCAAAAGGGCTGGACAAAGATGAAAAAGATAAAGAAGGCAAATATATCCGTCGTGAGCGCTATGCAGGTGCCATGAGCAGAAGCTTTTATGTAGGTGATGATGTAAAACAGGAAGATATCCATGCGAAATTTGAAGATGGTATCTTAAGGCTGACGGTTCCAAAACAGGACGCACAGAAAGTAGAGGAGAACAAATATATATCCATTGAAGGCTGAAACGGAAGGCAAAGGGATAGAATAAAAAAGAGAAGGCTGTCCGGCTGGGCGGCCTTCTTTTTTTGCCGCTTACTGCATGTAAGTTCATGTAGGCCTGATGATAGGACTGAAGGGCTTCTTTTGCGTATTTATACAGATATTCTCCTGTATGAATCATTCAGAGGGTGCCTGACGCAGACTTTTCTTGAATCCAAATAGATGCCCTTTTCCTTGTTGGATTTTCCTCTTGCTTATAGGATGCTTCTTTTTATTGTATCATAATTTAAGAAAGAATGAATTGTACTGAAAAAAATCTTGACAAATTTTATCATATAATATATTATTCCTATATAGTTACTAGGAAATAAAACAGAGAAAAGGAGAGAACCTATGGCAGGAAGAATTTATAAAAACGTAAGCGAATTGATCGGACACACCCCTTTAATGGAAATAAGTAATATTGAAAAAGAACAGAACCTGGAAGCAAGAGTGCTGGTGAAGCTGGAGTACTTAAACCCGGCAGGAAGTGTAAAGGACAGGATTGCCAGAAATATGATCGAGGATGCAGAGGAGAAAGGGCTGTTAAAACCAGGTGCGACTATTATCGAGCCGACATCAGGAAACACAGGCATCGGGCTGGCAGCTATCGCGGCTTCCAGAGGCTATAGGCTGATCCTTACCATGCCGGAGACTATGAGTGTGGAGAGAAGAAATATCCTGAAAGCTTATGGTGCAGAGATTGTACTCACAGAAGGAGCGAAAGGTATGTCTGGTGCCATTGCAAAAGCGGAAGAACTGGCAGGATCTATAGCAGACAGCTTTCTTGCGGGACAGTTTGATAACCCGGCAAATCCGGCAGCTCATATTAAGACCACAGGACCGGAAATCTGGGAGGATACTCAGGGTGAAGCAGATATTTTCGTAGCAGGTGTAGGTACCGGAGGAACGGTTACCGGAGTAGGAGGATTCTTAAAATCAAAAAAACCAGAAATAAAAGTAGTAGCAGTGGAGCCATCTGATTCACCGGTGCTCTCCGGCGGCAAACCGGGACCGCATAAGATTCAGGGAATCGGCGCAGGCTTTGTTCCTAAAGTTCTAAATACAGAGATTTATGATGAGATTATGCAGGTGGGAAGTGAAGAGTCTTTCGATACAGCAAAACTTTTTGCTCACAAGGAAGGAATCCTTGTTGGAATTTCTGCAGGAGCTGCCCTGTATGCAGGTCTTGAACTGGCAAAACGGCCTGAAAATAAAGGAAAAACGATTGTAGTTTTACTGCCTGACAGCGGGGACAGATATTATTCCACACCACTGTTTGGATGAGAGGCGGGGAAGTCTTATGAAAATATCCACCAGAGGCAGATATGCCCTGAGAATGATGCTGGATCTGGCTGCCTATGATACAGGCGTTCCGGTGAGAGTACGGGAGATTGCCAAAAGGCAGGAAATTTCTCCTAAATATATGGAGCAGATCATCGCTGTACTGACGAAAGCAGGATTTGTGAAAAGCATCCGGGGACCCCAGGGAGGCTACTGTCTCGCCAGAAAGCCCAAAGAGTATGTATTGGGAGATATATTAAGGCTGACAGAAGGAAGCCTGGCGCCGGTGGAATGCCTGGAAACCGGGGAAAATCCCTGTTCCAGGGCACCAAGCTGTGCTACACTGATATTTTGGAAAGAACTGGACGAGGCAATACGAAGTGTAGTAGACAAATACACCCTGGAAGACCTGCTGAGATGGCAGCAGGAGGCAGGAAATCATTATATAATATGATGGAAACAGGATTAATGCCGGTTTCTCTAAAAAGAAGGCTGCAGATACTGAAAGGAACGTCAAAAAGTAGTATCTGCAGCCTCCTTGTCTGTACTGCGGTGAAAGCGGCGTCTTTCAGGCACTTCCTCCAGGTGCAGACCTTGGGAAGTACCGAAAGGTGAATGAAATAATGACAGAGATAGTTCGGATTTTCAAACGCGCAGTTCAGACTATGGAAAAATGTGATTTATATGTAATCGGAGAATACTTGTCCGCAGGTTCTGCTGGAATGCATGCCTGAAAGATCAATACAGTTCCTGCAAAAAAGCACTCCGCGACTACCGGAATGGAATTAACCGATGTCCATTGGATACTGCCCGTCAAAGCATGCCCTGCAAAGAGGCAGGTTCTGCGTCATATAGGACAGATCGCTGATCTTCAGATAACCAAGAGAATCTGCTCCTATGATGGAACAGATTTCCTCCGCAGAGTGGGAAGAGGCAATCAACTGTCGGTTGGAAGGAATGTCTGTCCCAAAGTAGCAGGGATAAAGGAAAGGCGGAGAGCTGATCCGCACATGGACACTTTTTGCCCCTGCTTTTTTCAGCATATGGATCAGGTTTGCCATGGTAGTGCCCCGGACAATAGAGTCATCTACAAGTACAAGCCGTTTTCCTTTTACAGCGGATTCCAGGACGCTGAGTTTCATGCGTACACTGTTTTCCCGTTCTTTCTGGGTCGGTTTGATAAAAGTTCTTCCCACATAGCTGTTTTTATAAAATGCAAAGCCGAAAGGAATTCCGGATTCTTCCGAATAACCTTTTGCGGCAGGGATTCCGGATTCCGGAACTCCGCATACCATGTCAGCTTCCACAGGATAAGAACGGGCAAGGGCGGCGCCTGCACGAGTGCGGGCGTCATAGATATTGATGCCGTCCAGAGTACTGTCCAGCCGCGCAAAATAAATATATTCAAAAATACAGTGAGCCTGTTTTTCCTGACAGAGTGTAAAATCGGAGGAAAGCCCTGAGCTGGTGATGGTAAGGATTTCACCCGGTTTTATATCCCGGACAAAGTCTGCGCCTATGCTTGAGAGAGCACAGCTTTCTGAGGCAATGATCCAGGCATTTCCCCGTTTTCCAAGGCACAGGGGTTTCAGACCCAGAGGATCGCGGACCCCAATGAGCTTTCTGGGGCTTGCGATGACCAGCCCATAGGCACCCTGTATGACAGATGCAGTTCTTTTGATAGCTTCTTCCACAGATTTACTGCGGATACGTTCTCTGGCGATACAGCAGGCAATGACTTCAGAATCTGTGGTGGTATGAAAGAGGACACCTTCCTGCTCCAGCCTGGCACGTATATTTTCTGCATTTACCAGATTGCCGTTGTGAGCAAGGGCAAGGGTTCCTTTTACGTAATTCAGCACCAGAGGCTGGGCATTCTGGACGACGGCGGCTCCTGTGGTGGAGTACCGTACATGACCGATGCCAAGATTTCCGTGAAGAGATCTGAGGGTATCTTCCTTAAATACTTCACTGACCAGTCCCATTCCCTTGTGGGAAAGGATATTACCTTTGGGACCTGAGGTATCACTGACTGCAATGCCGCAGGATTCCTGACCTCTGTGCTGCAGGGAATTCAGTCCGCAGCACAGGTCAGCAGCTGTATCGTTTCCCTCAAAATCATAAATACCGAAAACGCCGCAGGCTTCTTTGATTTCATAAGATGAGTCAAATTCCATGGTTGTTCTGCTCCTTTACAGCTAGAATTTCGCTCTTCTTAAATGGAAAATAAAAGAGCATCATAAGTAGGATAAGGAAGCTCTTCGTCCGGAATCTTCGTTTCAGCGGCGTCTGCTTCAGCACGGATCGCATCCATTGCCGGAAGGAGACTTGTGTGGCACAGGTCAGCAGCTTCCTGCATAGATTCTGCCTGAGACACTACTTTGATCCTTTCGTCCAGATCTTTTAAGGATACGGACAGTTTTTCATAGGAAGTCCCCAGTTCTGCTACAAGTGCCTGCGCTTCTGAGGTGGGGACTTCCTGTGCAAAAGCCTTCATAGCCATTGTCTGATCCGCCACTGTGGAAGCATAGGATGCTACAGCAGGCAGAAAGTCTTTGACTGTCATTTCCTTTAAAGTTCTGGCTTCAATCTCTACTGTTTTTACATAGTTTTCCAGAAGAATCTCATAACGTGAAAAGATTTCTTCTTTTGTGAAAACATGGTGTTTCATAAAAAGATCCACATTTTTATCTGCGATAAAAGCAGGCAGGCAGTCAGGTGTGGAGGGAAGGTTGTAAAGTCCCCGCTTTTCTGCTTCTTCCACCCATTCCTGAGTATAGCCGTTTCCGTTGAAGATTACTTTTTTATGTTTCTTGATGGCGCGCTTGATCAGCTCATGGACCGCGTGTTCCATGTTTTCAGGAGCTGTATCCTTTAATTCTTCATAGAACTGTGAAAGAGCTTCAGCTACTGCAGTGTTCAGCACGATGTTTGGCGTAGCCACAGAAGCGGAAGAACCAAGCATACGGAATTCAAATTTGTTGCCGGTAAAGGCAAATGGTGAGGTTCTGTTTCGATCAGTATTATCTTTGATAAAGTGCGGAAGCACATGGGCGCCTGTTTCCAGCTGTACTGCTTTCTGTTTTCCAAAATAGGTATCTTCTTCAATAGATTTTAATACTGCGGTCAGTTCATCTCCCAGGAAAATGGATACAATGGCAGGGGGAGCTTCATTTCCCCCAAGACGGTGGTCATTTCCGGCGCCTGCGGCAGAGACACGCATCAGATCAGCATATTCGTCAACAGCTTTGATGACAGCCATAAGGAATACCAGGAACTGAATATTCTGCGCCGGTGTTTTGCCCGGA
Organism: uncultured Blautia sp.; assembly: GCA_944380235.1. Lineage (GTDB taxonomy): Bacteria > Bacillota > Clostridia > Lachnospirales > Lachnospiraceae > Blautia. Next base: position 18,945 of record CALWHD010000097.1, on the reverse strand, counting down.
GCCAGCAGATTCTCACCCTGGTTGGTGGAGATAGACCAGTTGTTGTGCTTTCCGCTGCCATTGATTCCTTCAAATGGTTTCTCATGGAGCAGGCACACCATGTTGTGTTTATCTGCGGTTTTTTTCATGATCTCCATAGTCAGCTGATTGTAATCCACAGCCACATTGGCGGTAGAGAAGACCGGAGCCAGTTCATGCTGTGCAGGAGCCACTTCATTGTGCTTGGTTTTTGCGGGAATGCCCAGCTTCCACAATTCTTCGTCCAGATCATGCATATAGGCTGCCACTCTTGGCTTTAAAGCGCCGAAGTAGTGGTCTTCCATTTCCTGTCCTCTGGGAGCGGGAGCGCCAAGTAAAGTCCTGCCGCATAAGATCAGATCGCGGCGTTTTTCATAAAGATCTTTATCGATCAGGAAGTATTCCTGTTCAGGACCGATCGTAGTGGAAACACTGGTAACTTCTGTATTGCCCAGAAGATGAAGGACTTTTACTGCTTCTTTATTCAGGGCTTCCATAGAACGAAGAAGAGGTGTTTTTTTATCCAGAGCCTCTCCGCCGTAGGAACAGAAAGCTGTAGGAATGTAAAGGGTTCTGTCTTTAATGAACGCGGGAGAAGTAGGGTCCCATGCGGTATAGCCTCTCGCTTCAAAGGTGGCACGCAGACCGCCGGAAGGGAAGCTGGAGGCGTCAGGTTCTCCTTTCACCAGTTCCTTGCCGGAAAAGTCCATGATCACTTCCCCGTCCCCTACCGGTGTCACGAAGCTGTCGTGTTTTTCCGCGGTGAACCCGGTCATGGGCTGGAACCAGTGGGTGTAATGGGTAGCTCCGTTTTCCACTGCCCATTCCTTCATGGCAACCGCCACGGAATTTGCAACATCCAGTTCCAGATGTGTTCCATTTTCAATGGTTTTCTTCAATGCTTTGTATACATCTTTGGGAAGTTTGTTTCTCATGACTTTGTCATTAAATACCAGGCTTCCATATAATGCAGGGATATCTTTCATACTTGGCTCTCCTTTCGGTGTTCAGATGATTTTACTTTTTTAAAGTACATCTGTACAGTGCTAAAATAGATAAGAATAGAAAAAGCGCCCTGGATCATAATCCAGAGCGCCTTTGCTCTATGTCCTGTAGTATACTCAGAAAAAATTTTTTGTCAATCCCTTTTTTAAAATTTTTCAAAAAATGAAATTCAGGGATTTACAAACCGAAAAAAATCGTTTATAGTATTTGCTAAATTGAAAATGCAAAAAGCAGATGACAAAGGCGTCAGAATTCCATTTATGGAGCTTCTGACGCTTTTTTTATTGTTGCATAGGGAAGAACCGTATGTGGCAAAGATTGCTGCGACAGGAGGAAAAATGTGATGGTAAAGTATGTATTTGTTACAGGAGGCGTGGTTTCAGGACTTGGAAAAGGAATCACAGCAGCCTCTGTGGGAAGGCTTCTCAAAGCGCGTGGTTATCAGGTGACCATGCAGAAGTTTGACCCCTATATTAATATTGATCCCGGAACCATGAACCCTATCCAGCACGGGGAGGTGTTCGTCACAGATGACGGTACAGAAACGGACCTGGATCTGGGACATTATGAAAGATTTATTGATGAAAACCTGGATAAAAATTCTAATGTGACTACCGGAAAAATCTACTGGTCCGTGCTGAATAAAGAGCGGCGGGGAGATTACGGCGGAGGAACTGTACAGGTGATTCCTCATATTACCAATGAGATCAAAAGCAGATTTTACCGTGGGAAAACACCGGAGGAAGACAGGATTGCCATTATCGAAGTGGGAGGAACAGCAGGAGATATTGAAAGCCAGCCTTTTCTGGAAGCAATCCGACAGTTTCAGCATGATGTAGGAAAAGAAAATGCAGTGCTGATCCATGTAACGCTGATCCCTTATCTGAGGGCATCAGGGGAACTGAAGACAAAGCCCACCCAGGCGAGTGTGAAAGAACTTCAGGGCATGGGACTGCAGCCGGATATCCTGGTATGCAGGTCAGAGTATCCTCTTCCCGAAGAATTAAAAGATAAGATCGCCCTGTTCTGTAATGTACCCGCCAACCACGTATTACAGAACCTGGATGTGGAATATTTATATGAGGCTCCCCTTGCCATGGAAAAAGAACATCTTGCCCAGGCAGTGTGCGAAGCACTTCATCTTCCGGACAGGCAGCCGGATCTGGAAGACTGGAAAGCAATGGTGGAAGCCCTGAAAAACCCGGTTTCTCAGACAGAAATTGCAATAGTAGGAAAATACATCCAGCTTCACGATGCTTACTTAAGTGTTGCGGAAGCTTTGAAACACGGCGGAATTGCGGAGCGGGTCAGTGTGAATCTGCGCTGGGTGGATTCCGAAGACCTGGAAAAACAGGGGTGTGAGGCATTGCTTTCAGGTGTGGACGGAATTCTCATACCCGGAGGCTTCGGCACCAGGGGGACAGAAGGGAAAATTATGGCAGCACAGTATGCCAGAACGAAAAAAATACCGTTTCTTGGCATCTGCCTGGGTATGCAGACTGCCATCATAGAATACGCCCGGCATATGCTGGGCTGGAAAGACGCCAGCAGTACAGAGATCAATCCGGACACCATGCATCCGGTCATTTATCTTATGCCGGAACAAAACGGTGTAGAAAATCTGGGAGGAACTTTAAGACTGGGCGCGTACCCTTGTATTTTAAAAGAAGGCACAAAGGCAATGGATCTGTACGGCACAAAGGAAGTCTCAGAGCGGCACAGACACAGATATGAAGTAAACAATGACTACAGGACAGCACTGGAAGAAAAGGGAATGATCCTTTCCGGATTATCTCCGGACGGACGGATCGTAGAGATGATAGAACTCCGGGATCATCCATTTTTCGTGGGTACACAGGCGCATCCGGAGTTAAAATCCAGACCGAACCGTGCCCATCCACTGTTTAAAGGATTTGTAAAAGCGGCGGATTTATATGAAAGAGAAAACAGACAGGGAGGTAAAGAATATGAGTAATCAATTTCAGGGGCTGTACAGCCCGGCGTTTGAACACGATAACTGCGGTATCGGAGCTGTGGTAAACAGCAGAGGAATAAAAAGCCACAAAACGGTGGAACGTGCTCTTCACATTGTGGAAAATCTGGAACACCGTGCAGGAAAGGACGCCGAAGGAAAGACAGGGGACGGTGTAGGAATCCTGCTTCAGATTTCTCATAAATTTTTCTCAAAAGTCTGTAAAAAAACCGGGATCGAAGTGGGAGAAGAGAGAGAGTACGGTATTGCTCAGCTGTTCTTCCCTCAGGAAGAATTAAAGAGAAATCAGGCAAAAAAAATGTTTGAGATTATTGTGGAGAAGGAAGGTCTGGAACTTCTTGGCTACAGGGAAGTCCCGGTATATCCGGAAGTTCTGGGACATAAGGCGAAAGAGTGCATGCCTCACATCGTGCAGGCATTTATCAAAAAGCCGGAGAATGTGGACAAAGGTCTGGATTTTGACCGCCGCCTTTATATTGCACGCCGCGTTTTTGAACAGAGCAATGACAATACCTATGTGGTATCTATGTCCAGCAGGACAATTGTCTACAAAGGTATGTTCCTGGTGGGACAGCTTCGTACTTTCTTTGCAGACCTTCAGGATAAAGACTATGAATCTGCCATTGCCATGGTACATTCCAGATTCAGCACCAATACAAATCCAAGCTGGGAGAGAGCACATCCCAATCGTTTTATTGTGCACAACGGAGAGATCAATACCATCCGGGGCAATGCGGACAAGATGCAGGCGCGGGAAGAGAACATGGCTTCTGAACACTTAAAGGGACAGCTGCATAAAATCCTTCCGGTGGTAGACCGGAGAGGTTCTGACTCCGCCATGCTGGACAATACTCTGGAGTTCCTGGTAATGAGCGGAATGGAACTTCCCCTTGCGGTTATGATCACCATACCGGAACCCTGGGCAAACAATCAGACACTCTCCCAGGAAAAGAGAGATTTTTACCAGTATTATGCTACTATGATGGAACCCTGGGACGGACCGGCATCCATTGTATTTTCCGATGGAGATCTTATGGGTGCCGTACTGGACAGAAACGGTCTTCGTCCATCCAGATATTATGTGCTGAAAAACGGTGATGTGATCCTTGCCTCCGAAGTAGGTGTACTGGACGTTCCGGAGGAAGAGATTGTTTTAAAAGAAAGACTGCATCCAGGAAAAATGCTTCTGGTAGACACAGTAAAAGGAAAAATTCTGGATGACAATGAAATCAAAGAAAATTATGCGAAAGAGCAGCCTTACGGGGAATGGCTGGACAGCAATCTGATCCAGTTAAAAGACCTGAAGATCCCCAATCTCCGGGTGGAAGAATACACACCGGAACAGAGAAGAAGACTTCAGAAAGCCTTTGGATATACCTACGAAGAATACAGAAAATCCATCTGCAGCATGGCGCTTAATGGTTCGGAAGCTATTGCGGCCATGGGAACCGACACGCCTCTGGCAGTGCTTTCCACCAAATATCGTCCGCTGTTTGACTACTTTAAGCAGCTGTTTGCCCAGGTGACCAACCCGCCGATCGACGCTATCCGTGAGGAGATCGTCACCAGTACCACTGTCTATGTGGGCAAAGATGGAAATCTGCTGGAACAGGTGCCGGAAAACTGCCAGGTATTAAAAATTAATAATCCGATCCTGACCAACACCGACCTTTTAAAGCTGAAACATATGAAGAAAAAAGGTTTTAAGACAGCTGTGGTCCCCATCACTTATTACAAGAGTACCAAGCTTGAAAGAGCTCTGGACCGGCTGTTTGTGGAAGTAGACAAGGTATATCGGGAAGGCGCCAATATTGTGATTCTTTCCGACCGCGGAGTGGACGAAAACCACGTGCCTATCCCGTCTCTGCTGGCAGTTTCTGCAGTGCACCAGCACCTGGTAGACACCAAAAAACAGACGTCTCTGTCTCTGATCCTGGAGTCCGGAGAGCCGAGAGAAGTGCACCATTTTGCCGCTCTTTTAGGCTACGGTGCCTGTGCGGTAAACCCCTATCTGGCTTTGGAAACCATTCAGGAACTGATCGAGGAAAAGCTTCTTGATAAAGATTATTATGCGGCGGTCAATGACTATAACTGTGCTGTTATCCACGGAATTGTCAAGATTGCCTCCAAGATGGGAATCTCCACCATACAGTCCTATCAGGGATCTAAGATCTTCGAAGCTATCGGTATTTCAAAAGAAGTGATCGACAAATATTTTGCAGGAACCGTCAGCCGTGTAGGCGGTATTACTCTGGACGACATAGCAAAGAGTGTAGACGAACTGCATTCTGCTGCCTTTGACCCGCTGGGAAGAAGCGTAGATCTGACTCTGGACAGTTTAGGAAAACATAAAATGAGAAGCGGGGGAGAGGAGCACAGATACAACCCGGCAACCATCCACATGCTTCAGAAATCCACTAAAATGGGGGATTACGGCATGTTTAAAGAGTATACAAAGATGGTGGATGAAGAGAGATGCGGGAATTTAAGGAACCTGATGGACTTTAATTTCCCGGAAAAAGGAGTTCCTATTGATGAAGTGGAAAGTGTGGACAGTATTGTAAAACGTTTCAAGACAGGCGCCATGTCCTACGGGTCCATTTCCCAGGAAGCCCATGAAACCCTGGCTCTTGCCATGAACATGCTTCACGGAAAGTCCAACACAGGTGAGGGCGGTGAAAGTGAGGAGAGACTGGATTCCGCGGGGACAGACAGGGACCGCTGTTCTGCTATCAAACAGGTGGCAAGCGGACGTTTCGGCGTGACCAGCAGATATCTGGTGAGTGCAAAGGAAATTCAGATCAAGATGGCTCAGGGAGCAAAACCAGGTGAGGGAGGACATCTTCCGGCGAGAAAAGTTTATCCATGGATCGCCAAAACACGTCACTCTACACCAGGAGTCAGCCTGATCTCTCCGCCGCCGCACCACGATATCTACTCTATCGAAGATCTTGCCCAGCTGATCTATGACCTGAAAAATGCCAATAAATATGCCAGAATTTCCGTAAAACTGGTATCTGAAGCAGGTGTGGGAACTGTAGCGGCAGGTGTGGCAAAAGCAGGCGCTCAGGTCATCCTGATTTCCGGTTATGACGGAGGTACGGGTGCAGCTCCGGAAAGCTCCATCCACAATGCGGGTCTTCCCTGGGAGCTTGGCCTGGCTGAGACTCATCAGACCCTTTTAAAGAATGGTCTGAGAAGCCGTGTCATGATCGAGACAGACGGAAAACTGATGAGCGGAAGAGATGTAGCCATTGCGGCACTTCTGGGTGCAGAGGAATTCGGATTTGCAACAGCTCCCCTGGTAACGATGGGATGCGTCATGATGCGTGTATGCAACCTGGATACCTGTCCCGTAGGTGTGGCCACCCAGAATCCGGAACTGAGAAAACGCTTTAAAGGAAAACCGGAGTATGTGGTGAATTTTATGAGATTTATCGCAGAGGAACTCCGTGAATATATGGCGAAACTTGGTGTCCGCACCCTGGATGAAATGGTGGGAAGGAGCGACCTCCTGAAGGTAAAAGAACATGTGGATAACCCCATGGGCAGCAAGATTGATTTAAGCGCCATTCTTGAAAATCCCTATCAGGAGCCGGGTGAAACGGTTACTTTTGATCCGAAAAAGGCCTATGATTTCCAGCTGGAAAAAACTCTGGATGAAAGTGTTCTCCTGAAGAAACTTGGCACAGCTATTAAAAAAGGAGAAAAGACTTCTGTATCCGTAATTGTGGGGAATACAGACCGTACTCTTGGTACACTTCTGGGCGCGGAGATTACAAGACAGCACAAGAAAGGACTGCCGGAAGATACCCTGACAGTTAACTGTAAAGGGGCAGGCGGACAGAGTTTTGGCGCCTTTATTCCCGCAGGTCTTACGCTGAATCTGGAGGGAGATACCAACGACTACTATGGAAAGGGACTTTCCGGAGGAAAACTGGCAGTTTATCCGCCCAGGAACAGAACCTATTCTGCAAAGGACAATATGATCGCAGGTAATGTGGCGCTTTATGGAGCTACCAGCGGAAAAGCATTCATAAACGGTGTTGCAGGAGAGCGTTTCGCAGTGCGTAATTCCGGCGCATATGCTGTTGTAGAAGGCGTAGGCGAACATGGATGCGAGTATATGACAGGAGGAAGAGTGGTTGTCTTAGGCAGCACAGGTAAAAATTTTGCCGCAGGCATGAGCGGCGGCATTGCCTATGTGCTGGACGAAAACAACACCCTTTACAAGAACCTGAATAAAGCAATGATCTCCATTGAAAAGATGGAAAGCAAAGTCGATATTCATGAATTAAAGAGTCTGATCGAGGAGCATGTACAGTGCACCGGATCTGAGAAAGGAAAGGAAATTCTGGAGCATTTCCAGGAGTACCTGCCGAAATTTAAGAAGATTATTCCGGATGATTACAAGAAGATGACCTCCTTAAGCGTTAAACTGGAGGAACAGGGCATGAGTACAGAACAGGCACAGATGGAAGCATTCACAGAAGTATTTCAGAAATAATCGGAGGTGGGAAAATGGGAAAACCAACAGGATTTTTAGAATATGACAGAAAAGAAGCAAAGCATGAAGAGCCCCTTCAGAGAATCCGGCATTTTAATGAGTTTAAAAAGCCCCTTTCCCTGGAAGAACAGAGGCTTCAGGGGGCGCGCTGCATGGAGTGCGGCGTTCCCTTCTGCCAGTGGGGAGATATGATCGCGGGCATGGCATCGGGCTGTCCTCTGCACAATCTGGTACCGGAGACCAATGACCTGGTCTGCCAGGGGAAGTGGAAACAGGCATATGAAAGACTGGAAAAGACGCACAGTTTTCCCGAATTTACAAGCCGTGTCTGCCCGGCACTGTGTGAAGCAGCGTGCACCTGCAACCTGAACGGCGATCCGGTGTCTACTAAAGAGAATGAGAAAGCCATTATTGAGACCGCATTTAAAAACGGATGGGCAGCGCCCCGCAAGATCCCTATGCGCACCGGAAAGAAAATCGCAGTAGTGGGAAGCGGTCCCTCCGGACTGGCAGCAGCTCAGGAATTAAACAGAAAAGGACATTCTGTTACTGTATTTGAAAGAAACGACCGGGCAGGAGGACTGCTCCGCTATGGGATTCCTAATATGAAACTTGAAAAGTCTGTGATAGACAGACGTATTAAGATCATGGAAGAAGAAGGCGTGATGTTCCGCACTGGTACAGATGTGGGAAAAGATAAAAAAGCGGCACAGCTCTTAAAGGAATTTGACCGTGTTGTCCTGGCGTGCGGGGCTTCTAATCCCAGAGATATCTCAGTGCCGGGAAGAGATGCGGGAAATATTTTCTTTGCTGTGGATTACTTAAAATCTGTGACAAAGAGCCTGCTGGATTCCGGGCTTAAGGATGATCAGTTTATAAGTGCTAAGGGAAAGCATGTATTGGTCATCGGCGGCGGTGATACAGGAAATGACTGTGTGGGGACTGCAGTCCGCCTGGGGGCTAAATCCGTGCTCCAGCTGGAGATGATGCCTATGCCGTCAAAGGAAAGGACAGCGGCAAATCCCTGGCCGGAATGGCCAAGAGTGCTGAAAACCGACTATGGCCAGGAGGAAGCGGCTGCTGTTTTCGGTCATGATCCCAGGGTATACCAGACTACAGTGACAGAATTTATTAAAGATGAAAAAGGCAGGGTTCAAAAGGCAAAAATTGTAAAACTGGAGCCAAAAAAGGATGAGAAAACAGGGCGCATGAACATGGTTCCAATAGAAGGAACAGAAGAAATTATAGATGCACAGCTGGTGCTGATCGCAGCGGGATTTCTGGGCAGCCAGAAGTACGTGACAGATGCTTTTAAAGTGGCAGTCAACAGCAGGACTAATGTAGAGACAAAGCCTGGAGAATATGAAACCAGTGTGCCCGGTGTATTTACCGCAGGGGATATGCACAGAGGACAGTCTCTGGTAGTCTGGGCGATCACAGAAGGCAGAAGGGCAGCAGAAGCTGTGGATAAATCCCTGATGGGGATGTAGATCCGGGTTAATGCAATGCGGTCACCGGTAGAAATTCCTGTGCGGATGAAGCCAAAGCAGCAGAAAACAGAAGAACTCCTTGAAAAATCAAGAGAAAAATCCTTTGAGGATATTGACAGAAAATCGCCGTACTGCTATAATACCAGCCATAAAGGACAAGGGCGTTCTTATTCAGGGGAGACCTGAATAAGTGCGCTCTTTTTTGCAGTATAAAAACAGATGCCTTTAAGCGGGCAAAGCGTGAAAAGGAGCATGAGTATATGGAAAAATATACCAGAGAGGATATTCTGCGTATGGCAGAGGAGGAAGATGTAGAATTTATACGCCTCCAGTTTACAGATATGTTCGGCACTATGAAAAATATCGCCATTCCCTTCAGCAAACTGGAAAAGGCAATGAATAATGAGTGTGTTATTGATGCTTCCTCTATGGAAGGTTTCTACAGAAACGAGGAAGAAGATATGTATCTGTATCCGGACCTGGATACCTTCACCATTCTGCCGTGGCGTCCCCAGCAGGGTAAGGTGGCGAGATTTATCTGTGATGTTTACAAAGCAGACGGGACACCCTATACAGAAAGTCCCAGATGGATCTTAAAGGAGACAGTGAAAAAAGCGGCAGAAAAAGGATATTCCTTCCAGGTTAATCCGGAATGTGAATTCTTTTTGTTTCATACGGATGACAATGGCATGCCTACGACTCTTACCCATGAGCAGGCAGGGTATATGGATCTGAGCCCTGTGGATTTAGGTGAAAATGCCAGAAGGGATATTGTACTTACACTGGAGGATATGGGATATGAAGTGGAATCTTCGCATCATGAAATATCACCGGGGCAGCATGAGATTGATTTTTCTATGTCTGATGTGATGGAGACCGCAGACAAAGTCATGACTTTTAAAGTGGCAGTGCGTACGGTTGCCAAACGCCACGGTCTGCATGCTACTTTTATGCCAAAGCCCAGGGAAGAAGTCAATGGCAGCGGCATGCACATCAACATGGCTTTATATAAAGACGGAAAAAATGTATTTGAAGACAGAGAGGACAGCCTGGGCTTAAGCTGTGAGGCGTATGCTTTTATTGCCGGTATCTTAAAACATATCAAAGGCATGACAGCAATTTTTAATCCTCTGGTAAATTCCTATAAGCGCCTGGTGCCGGGATTTGAAGCACCTTCTGATATTACCTGGTCTTCCAGACAGAGGACAGCTTTGGTAAAAGTCAACTTGGGACAGACAGGGGAGAAGACTATTGAACTTAGGAGTCCGGATCCTTCCGCCAATCCTTATCTGGTCTTTGCTCTCTGTCTTGCGGCGGGAATAGACGGAATGGAAAAAGGCATGGAAGCACCGCCGGAACTGAAAAAAAGTATTCGAAGCATGTCAGAGGAGGAAAAGGAAGAACAGGGAATTCAGTCCCTTCCGGAAAATTTAAGCGATGCATTACAGGAAATGGAAAAAGATACCTGGATGAGACAGGCACTGGGAGAAACCTTTTTTGGGCATTATAAAAAAGCAAAGAAAAAGGAATGGAAAAGTTATATGAAACAAGTTTCCGAATGGGAACTTGCCCAGTATCTGTACCAGATATAGTGGTACAAGCCGCAGCAGACGGTGTAAAACAGAAGCAGGGGGCAGCCTATGAGAATTATTATTGTATTACCGAAAATGGAAGACGCAAAGCGGATACGAAAGATCCTCATCAGCCATGGATTCGAAGACGCAGTGCCCTGCAATACAGCTTCCGCAGCCCTGATCGAAGCCAATGCAGATATAAGAGGCCTGGTGATCAGCGGATGCCGTCTGCCGGATATGCACTATTCTCAGCTAAAAGAATGTCTGCCTGCCGGATTTGAATTTTTGCTCCTGGGTTCTGCAAATGCAGTCAGCGCTGCAGACAGCAGTATTATGTCGGTGACCATGCCTCTCAGGGTCTATGATTTTGTGAATACGGTTGAGATGATCCTGAACCAGGCAGAAAGAAAATACAGGAAGAATAAGAAAAAAACCAGACAGAGGACTGAAAAAGAAGAAAATTATATTAAAAATGCGAAATGGCTTTTAATGGAAAGGAATCATTTAAGTGAGGAGGAAGCTTACCGCTATATCCAGAAACGGAGTATGGACAACGGAATAAATATGGTGGAGACCGCACAAATGATCCTGACCTTAATATATGATGAATGTTAAAGGAGAAATGTGAGATGTTTACAATCAACAAAAATTATCTGAAGCTTCCGGGAAGCTATCTGTTTTCCGATATTGCAAGAAGAATTGCGGCATATCAGAACGCAAATCCGGAAAAAGAAATTCTCCGGCTGGGAATCGGAGATGTGACACAGCCTCTTGCTCCGGCGATCATTGAAGCACTTCACGGAGCAGTGGAGGAGATGGCTCATGCAGAGACCTTTCATGGATATGCACCCGACAGAGGATATGGATTTCTGAGAGAAGTCATTGCAAAAATGGACTATCAGGACAGAGGCTGTGATATTGAACCGGATGAGATCTTTATCTCTGACGGAGCAAAATGCGATTCCGGCAATATCCAGGAGATTCTCGGGATGGAGAATAAGATTGCTGTCTGTGATCCGGTCTATCCGGTTTATGTGGATACCAATGTTATGGCGGGCAGAACCGGACTCTATGATCAGAAAACACAGAGTTTTGACGGGGTGATCTATATGCCCTGTACTGCGGAAAATGATTTTGTGCCGGAATTTCCCAAGGAAAAACCAGATGTGATCTATCTTTGTTTCCCCAACAATCCTACCGGCGGAACCATTACTAAGCCACAGCTTCAGGAGTGGGTGGATTATGCCAATAAAAATGGCGTTCTGATTATTTATGACGCAGCATATGAGGCATATATTACAGAGGAAGAACTTCCTCACAGCATCTATGAGTGTGAAGGGGCTGAAACCTGCGCCATCGAACTGCGCAGTTTCTCAAAGAATGCAGGATTTACAGGGGTAAGACTGGGATTTGCTGTGGTACCTAAGAAATTAAAGGCAGAAGGTGTAAGTTTAAATGACCTGTGGGCGAGAAGACACGGGACGAAATATAACGGAGCGCCTTATATTGTCCAGAAAGCCGGAGCTGCTGTATATACAGAGGAAGGTCAGGCACAGGTAAAAGAACAAGTTGCGTATTATATGAGAAATGCTCATATGATCTATCATGACCTGAAGGCAGCAGGATACAGCGTATACGGAGGGGTGAATGCTCCTTATGTATGGCTGAAGACTCCGGGAAATCAGACCTCCTGGGAATTTTTTGATACTTTGCTGAACCAGGCCAATGTAGTAGGAACTCCGGGAAGTGGTTTCGGAGCCCACGGAGAAGGATATTTCCGCCTGAGCGCTTTTGGCACTTACGAAAATACCAAGAAAGCGATTGAAAGAATTATTAAGATGTGACAACAGGTTCTTTCCAGATTTTCTGATTTGTGATAAGCTTTTAAGAGCAGGAGATTCCTGCGGAAGTATGCAGACAGAAAGGGAGAGAATTTATGGATATTCTTGAGTTTCAGAATAAATTAAAAGAAATACAGACTCTGGCAGTAAACAATGGAAAAAAAGTTCACGTCCAACTGGTAGAAAAATTTTTTGAAGACGGAGACATGGACGCGGAAAAACTGAAAAGAGTATATGATTATCTGGAAGTCCAGGGCATCCGGGTAGAAGGTTTTGCCAGGGACGATATGGAGGATCAGCGGCGGGAAGAGACGGTTCCTTCACAGGAGAGAATCCCTCTTACAAGGGAAGAGGAAGAGTATTTAAGAGAGTATCTGGACTCCCTGGGGGAGCAGGTGGAAGAAACAGAAGAGATCCTTCTGAAGAAATATTTTTCCGGGGAAGTTTCCGCCCGGGACGATCTTACCAGACTGTATCAAAAAGAAGTTGTGGAGGCGGCAAAGGAATTTAACTGTGAGGAGATTTTTTTCGGAGATCTTCTTCAGGAAGGGAATATGGGACTTCTGACAGCACTTGAAAAGGCAGAAGAGCAGGAAGAATTCCGCAGCTGGATCACGGGAGAGATCAGGAATGCAGTCCGCCGGTTTACGCAAGAGCAGACACGTCAGAAGAAGGAAGACAATATTCTGGTGGAGAAAGTACGCACTCTTGAGGCAAAGGTGAAGGAACTGACAGAAGATGACAAAGATGTGAAGTACAGTGTGGAAGAGCTTGCGCTGTTTCTGGATATGGATATTGAGGATATCCGCTCAGTGCTCAGGCTCACCGGAGAAGAATAGTGAAGAAAGCGGGATCTTAAGCAGCAGGGGACCGTCCGGCATTTTTGTGCCGGACGGTTTATGGATTTTTTAGAGAATTACTATTCTTTTTTCATTGTATAATAAAGGAAGAGGGTCTACTATAGTTATAGTATAATAATGGAGGGAAAATATATGGACATAAAAGAGAAAAAACCCCAGCCTCCCCAAAATAGTACATTATTTTATTGTGTACTTGTGCTGGTGATCCTGCTTATTCTGAATATTTTTGTTATGCCTTCTCTGGCGGAGAGAAGTATTAAAGATGCTACTTATGATGCTTTTCTCAATGATCTGGAAGCAGGAAAAATATCAGAAGTAAATCTTGAAGAAGACGTGATTTACTATCTGGAAGAGGGGAACGGCAGAGCACAGGTTTACAAGACCGGATATATCAGCAGCGATGTAGATCTGGTGGAACGCCTGGATGAAGCAGGAGTGGTATTTAACAAAGAAGTGCCTCAGACAATGTCACCCATTGTCAGCTTTCTGATCTCCTGGCTCCTGCCCTTCGTCATTATCTGGTTTTTGGGCGGCTGGCTGATGAAAAAGCTGATGAAAAATATGGGAAACATGGGAGGCGGTCCCGGTGCCATGTCTTTCGGAAAGAGCAATGACAAGATTTATGTGAAATCTTCTACAGGAATCAAATTTTCGGATGTGGCAGGTGAAGATGAAGCAAAAGAGCTTCTTACAGAGATTGTGGATTATCTTCATAATCCGGAGAAATATAAAGAAATCGGCGCTTCCATGCCAAAGGGAGCTCTTCTTGTAGGGCCTCCCGGTACCGGTAAGACATTGCTGGCAAAGGCAGTTGCCGGTGAGGCAAATGTGCCCTTTTTCTCTATTTCAGGATCTGAATTTGTGGAAATGTTTGTAGGTATGGGCGCTGCCAAAGTGCGTGACCTATTCAAACAGGCAAATGAGAAAGCTCCATGTATTGTATTTATCGACGAGATCGATACCATCGGAAAAAAGCGTGACGGACAGATAGGAGGAAATGATGAAAGGGAACAGACACTGAACCAGCTTCTCACAGAGATGGATGGTTTTGACGGTTCCAAGGGTGTAGTGATTCTGGCTGCCACCAACCGTCCGGATTCTCTTGACCCGGCGCTCCTCCGTCCCGGACGTTTTGACAGAAGAATTCCGGTAGAGCTTCCTGACTTGAAGGGAAGAGAGGAGATTCTGAAAGTCCATGCAAGAAAGATCAAAATTGCGGATAATGTAAACTTTTATGAGATTGCAAAAGCTGCATCCGGAGCATCCGGAGCTGAGCTTGCGAATATAGTCAATGAAGCGGCGCTGCGTGCGGTCCGTGACAGGAGAAAATTTGCCACTCAGGCAGATCTTGAGGAAAGTATCGAAGTAGTTATTGCAGGCTATCAGAAAAAGAGCCGTGTGCTGTCTGAAAAGGAGAAACTTATCGTATCGTATCACGAAGTAGGACATGCCCTTGTAGCGGCCATGCAGACAAATTCTGCGCCTGTTCACAAGATCACAATTATCCCCCGGACCAGCGGGGCTCTGGGATATACTATGCAGGTAGAGGATGGAGAGCATTTCCTGATGTCAAAGGAAGAGCTGGAAAATAAGATCGCTACCTTTACAGGAGGAAGAGCGGCGGAAGAACTGATCTTTCATTCTGTCACTACCGGAGCTTCCAATGATATTGAACAAGCTACCAAGCTGGCGCGGGGCATGATCACCAGATACGGTATGAGTGATGATTTTGACATGGTTGCCATGGAAAGTATGTCAAATCAGTATCTGGGCGGAGACAGTTCTCTTGCCTGCTCCTTTGAGACACAGACTCAGATTGACAAAAAAGTTGTGGAGCTGGTGAAAAAGCAGCATCAGAAAGCTTATAAGATCCTGGAGGACAATATCGGCAAGCTCCATGAGTTGGCAAAATTCCTGTATGAGAATGAGACGATTACAGGAGAGGAGTTTATGAGGATTCTTAATACCAAGCCAAGGATCGGAATGAATGATCAGGCGGAAGAAGAATAGATAAGCCCGGAAAGCCGGAAGATTTTACAGTGACCACACATCGTGTGTGGCAGTCAATAGGCTGATACATTTCCCTTATGAAAATACGGGGAGATGTATCAGCCGTTTTTTTCGTGGCAGATAAGTTTCGAGGTGCAGCTGCTCCTTTTTAATTTCTGCAGATTTTAAAGAGAGCAAAATCTTCTATAAAGCATGGGTATTTTTTACGATTATTCGCACAAAATGTAGGATAGACAAAGCGGCGAGCCTCTCATTGACTCGCCTAATATATTTTGTTAGAATAAATTTCAGAGTAAATATGAAAAAATAGAAATCCTGAAAACGAAGGTACCGACATGAATTATATAGTTTTTGATCTGGAATGGAATCAGTGTCCTTATGGCAAAGGGAAAGAGAATTAAAGACTTCCCTTTGAGATTATTGAGATTTGGGAAGTAAAATTAAATGAAGACAGAAGAGTGACGGATTCCTTCCAGGAATTAGTGAAGCCTGCGGTGTACCATAAGCTGCATTTCAGGACAAAAGAAATTCTGGGGATAGACACAAAAATGCTGGAAGAGGGAATTCCTTTTTCTAAAGCAGTGAGAAAATTCCTGAAATGGTGCGGACCAGATCCTAGATTCTGTACGTGGGGTTCCACAGATTTAGTAGAACTTCAGAGAAATATGAAGTATTACGGCATGCTGAATCTGCTTAGGGGACCTGTTTTTTTTTTTTTTTTACAGAAGCTGTTCGGATTAGTTTATGAGGGGGAGAAAACTGCCCGTTCCCTGGAATATGCCATTAAATTCTTGGATATGGAACAAGAAGGTGATTTCCACCGCGCTCTGAATGATGCCAGATATACAGCAGAGATTTTTTCGTCTATGCCTGTAGAAACGGCACTGAAAAATTATTCCATTGACTGTTATCAGAATCCCAGGAATAAAAAAGAAGAGATTTACACTGTTTTTGACAATTATTCCAAATTTATTTCCAGAGAATTTCCTTCCAAAGAGGATGCTATGCGGGACCGGGAAGTGACTGCCACAAAATGCTTTCTCTGCGGCAGGACTGCACGGAAAAAAGTCCGCTGGTTTTCTGTAAATCCCAAAGCGCATCTTTGTCTTGCCTGGTGTCCGGAGCATGGATATTTCAGGGGGAAGGCGAGACTGAAAAAGACAGATGAAGGAAAATACTATGTGGTGAAAACCTTAAAGAAGATAGATAAGGAGGAAGCTGATTCTGTCAGAGAGAAAAAGGACGCGCTGAGAAAAAAACGGCGTCAGAAACGTCATCAGACAGAGGAAAAAGCTTGAAGGAGGAAAAGTATTTATGGAAGCGAAACAGAACGCAGGTGAAAATAAAATGGGGGTTATGCCTGTGAATCGGCTTTTACTCACCATGTCTGTGCCAATGATGATTTCCATGCTGGTACAGGCCCTTTATAATGTGGTGGACAGTATGTTTGTGGCACAGCTGAATGAAAATGCGCTTACAGCGGTTTCTCTGGCATTTCCAGTGCAGAACCTGATGATTTCTGTGGGAGTCGGCACTGGAGTGGGCATCAACGCCCTGCTCTCCAGAAGCCTTGGGGAAAAGGAATTTGAGAGAGCGGATAAAACGGCAAATCACGGCGTACTTCTGGCGCTGGTCAGCTATGGTGTTTTTGCACTTCTGGGGTTCTTCTTCGCAGAAATTTTTATGAGAGTACAGACGCAGGATGCCCAGATTATTTCTTACGGGACGTCTTACCTGAGGATCTGCTGTATCTGTTCTTTCGGAATGTTTCTGCAGATTACATTTGAAAGGCTGCTCCAGTCAACAGGAAAAACTTTTTATACCATGCTGACGCAAATGCTAGGCGCAGTGATTAATATTATCCTGGATCCCATCATGATCTTTGGTCTGTTTGGTTTTCCCAAGATGGAGGTGGCAGGTGCTGCAGCAGCAACTGTTCTGGGACAGATCATAGCCAGTATTGCTGCATACATATTCAACAAAAAAAAGAATCACGAAATCCACCTTACCTTTAAGGAATTCCGGATTTCGTGGAAAATTATCCGAAGTATTTACGCAGTGGGTGTTCCTTCTATTGTCATGTCTTCCATTGGTTCTGTCATGACCTTTGGGATGAACAAGATTCTGATTGCCTTTTCTTCTACAGCAACCGCTGTTTTTGGTGTGTATTTTAAGCTTCAGAGTTTCATCTTCATGCCGGTTTTCGGACTGAACAATGGAATGGTACCTATTGTGGCGTATAATTATGGTGCAAAGAAAAAATCCAGAATTACGAGGACCATTTTTTTGAGTGTCTGTTATGCAACGGGAATTATGATCATCGGGATTCTGATCTTTCAGTTTTTCCCTTCTCAGCTTTTAGGGATATTTAATGCTTCCGAAAATATGAAGCACATAGGGGTTCTGGCGCTTCGGATTATCAGCATCAGCTTTTTGTTTGCAGGATTCAACATTGTATCTTCTTCCTTGTTTCAGTCCATGGCGCACGGAGTGCTGAGTCTGTGGGTGTCTGTGGTAAGACAGCTGTGCATCCTGCTTCCCGCGGCCTTTATCCTGGCCAGAATCGGGGGACTTGACATGGTGTGGTGGTGTTTCCCTATATCAGAAATCTTTGCATTTGTCATGTGCATTGCATTTCAGAAATATGTATACAGAAAGCAGATTGCGCCATTGGCAGAAGAATAGGAGATAGAAAGATGAGCGGTTATGTTGTTGTGGACCTTGAGATGTGTAAAGTTCCTCAGGCAATGAGGAGCAGATACCCGTGGGGACGGGAAACCATTCAGATCGGAGCAGTACTGCTCAATGAACAGCTGGAGATTACCGGCCAGTTTGACACATTTGTATATCCTCAGTTTGGATCCATTGACGCAGAAATAAAAAAGCTGACCGGAATTGAAAAGAAAGATGTAAAGAACGCTCCTGATATGAAAACCGCGCTGGAACAGTTTGTTGCCTGGGTTCCCAGGGATGCAGCAGTGGTATCCTGGAGTGATAATGATGAAAAACAGATTCGTCATGAAGCAGAGGCAAAGCAAATTGAGATTCAGGGTCTGGATGCCATTCTGGAAAACTGGATCGACTGCCAGAAAATCTTCAGTGAGAAAATGCAGACAGAGAAATGCTACAAACTTTCCGATGCATTGATTGCGACGGATATCTGTTACAGCGAAAGGGAACATGACGGGCTGATGGATGCCTACAATACAGCCCTTCTTTTCGCAAAAATGAAAAAGGAACAGAAGCTGCAGCTGAATGCATATTATCGGACTGCCAGAGAAGAAGAGGAGGAACATCTGAAGGTAGAACTTGGAGATCTGTTTGCAGGACTGCATATTGACAGTGGAGTATAAGTGAAAGAATAGCCTTGAAAATCCCAGCATAGATTGTAAAAAAGCAGTTTCGGGGGATTTTCCTTGAAAGATTATATTGAAGAACGGGCAATGGAGATCGCGAATTATATTATCGAAGAAAAGGCAACGGTGAGACAGACTGCGAAGAAGTTTGGAGTTAGTAAGAGTACGGTACATATAGATGTAACAAAAGAGGTGTTTTTGTGAAGGTTGTTTATGAGGTGAGGTAAGAGTGTTTAGTGGGGTTAAGACTTTTATATGTAACAACACGTGTTCAAAAGGTACGATTTAAGC
>CALWHD010000096.1 GCA_944380235.1 uncultured Blautia sp. | reverse complement strand
GATCGTACATCCTTTGTATTCACCATAATCCTCCAATTCCAGGGGATAAGTCTTTGTTCCGTCTGCTGTTCCCGTCATACCATACACCAGCTTATATCTCAATGGTTCTTTGTTCTTAAAAAGAAGTTTATAATCTGTCTGTTTTGTATTTTCCAAAATGGGCACATTAAATCCTGGATGTCCACCAATGGTAAAATACATAGTTTTATCGTTAATATTCTCTACCGACCACTGAACAGAAAGCCGGCTTTCCTCCAACTTATAAGTAATCGTCAGTACAAAAGAAAATGGAAAATATAACCTTGTATCTTCTGTATCAGAAATTTCGTATTTCAAAAGATCTTCCTTCTGCTCTGTACAGGTAAATATCATATCTCTGGCAAATCCATGCTGGATTGTCTCATACCTTTTTCCATTGTACAGATAATAATTATCATGATGACGTCCCACATTAGGAAACAGAATGGGGGAACGGCGGTCCCAATATTTCTCATCTCCATACCACAGAATTTCTTTTTTCATATTTTTGTGGAAAATGCTCAGGACTTCTGCTCCTTTATCCTGAATAATAACTTTCAAAAATTCATTTTCCATTACACGTGATTCTGCCATATCTTTTATCTCCCTTTAATATTATCCTAATTTAATAAGAACAGTCTATCACAGAGCGGTTTTCTACACAACACTTTTCCTATCTGTATACTTCATTTATCAGTCTATCTGCAAATTCTTCCTGAAGTCCAAAATCAAAGAGAATCTGTAAAAGACCAAAACGATTTCTCAAATCTTTTGCATAGAAAATTCCATGTTTGAATACCTCTGGTGATACTTGGATCTGTTCAGGATAAAAAGGAGCTTCCATTGATTTCAGAACATTAATAATCTTTTCCGCATCGGGAAGTTCCTCTATAATTTCCCAAATCCTCTCTTTGTTTTCCAAAAAAGCTTCTGTCCTTCTCCTGACTTCTTCTTGGGAATTTTTTCCTATTCTTTCTTCCAGAGAGAGGACACCTGGCGCTGCCGGACCATATGCTCTTTGAATTTCCTGCTTCCATTGTGTTTTATCGATAGAAAAATCTTTTACCGGAATAAGCTGTTCCTGCTTTTCTTTCAACATCTCATAAAGACGAACTGCTGCAACTGTGCCAATTCCTACTTTTGTTCCATGCAGAGGATCCTGTTGGTGATCCAGAAGAAACATCATTTCCCAATAATGTGACATATGATGTTCACTTCCTGAAGCAGGTCTGGAATTTCCAATATAGCTCATGGCAATGCCGCTGAGTACCAAACCTTCCATAATTGCAGCTATGGCTTGCTTGTCTCTCTTTGCGGCAAATTCTGCATTATCTACTACCTTCTGAATAGATTGTTTCACCAACTCCATAATCTCCGGACAAATATATTCCCCATTAACAATATGAGCAAGCTGCCAGTCTGTAAGACATACATATTTTCCAAGAATATCCCCAACTCCCGCGGCAATCATAGGAAGGGGGGCCTGAGACATAATATTCAGATCTCCGATAATAACCCGCGCAGGTCTTGCTTCAAATGTAGTCTTCAAATGTCTGATAATCAGAGGAGATACATTAGATGCATAACCGTCCATAGAGGGAGCTGTTCCCACAATATAGTAGTCTATTTTCATTTTATAGCTTACATAACGGCACAGATCATTAATCGTGCCTCCGCCTACGGCAATGATCAGATCGCAGTCATTGTCAACTTCTGAAAACAGATAAATTAGAGCTTCCTCATCCGGTACCAATTCTTCCTGGCCGAACAAAATCTTTTTAAAAGAATATCCTGCTTTCTCCAATTCATTGTATATCTGGAACCCTGCAGCTCTTTCTGTATTTTTATCACAGACAATACACAAATTTTTATAAGAATGTCTGCTTAAAATTTCCGGCAAGCGACGGACTGCATTTTCCTCGATATAAATTTCTTCTATATCACAAATATGTACTCTCCCGCAGGAGCAATTATATTCTTTCTGCAAATATTGTTTCCAATCTATACTGCTCATAGTTATAAACCTCTCTTCCTGGAATTAGCCCGGTGATATATGGATTACAGATTTCTCAGACTGATTCTGATCTTTTTTGGTTTCACTATAACTATGGTTATGAAAAAAGTCAAATCATTTTTCAAAATATTAATTTGATTGATTATTAATAATTTAAAATATTAATATTTTCCCTCACAATTTTCTTGGATATCCCGTGCTTCCTCGCAGCACTAGGCGCAGTTCGTATTCCAGATGATGAATCATATTACCTTTTCCCCTTTTGCTCACGGTTCTGCTGTTAATCTTTTCCAACAAAATTCCACAGGCATCTTCGCCTTTTTTAGGAGTATAATGTTCAACAGTAGTGAAATCGATTGCTTTCATACTCGAAATCAACAGGTTGTCACAGCCGATAACAGAAATATCCTCTGGAACTTTATAATGCTGTGATAACCAGGGCATCCCGTATTCCCAGTGCAACCATATCATTTGTTCCCGCCATCGCCGTAATATCCGGAATTTCTTTTATAGTCTGTAAAGCAAGCTCATATCCCGCCTTATATTCCATATCCATTTCCTCCGGCAAACTTCTTACATAAACTGTATTACCATAACCGGCCTTCTGAAAGACCTCACAAAATCCCCTGATCCTGACTCTTCTTGCTGACTGTCTCTTTGTCAGGAATATCGATAGAAAGGCAGATTTTCTGTGCCCGAGTCTTAACAGATACTCTCCGACCATCCTCCCTGTTTTCTCACTGTTCAGTTCTACCGTTCTGGGCTGTTTTTTCTATTCCCTGAATAAGCGAAAAATAAATAGGGATTTGTAAAATTAGGACATACCACAAAAATTGTCCCTCTCATTTTTATTCCCTTTTTCTTCTCTATCGAATACCCGAGTTCCTCTGCCGCTTTTTCCACCCTCTGTACAGTTTCTCTGGCAAAAGATACATTATACTATTCGTTGAGGATCATGGATACTGCTGACTGGGATACACCCGCTTTTTTGCCACATCTGTGGCTGTTGCTCTCTTCCTGTTCATACAGATATTCCTGTCCCGAATCTGCTGAAATCCTATCACAGGAAAAAGGACAATGCAAGTATGTTTTCTGCGTTTCTCGTTGCTGTTACTTATATTCTGAAGAGTAATACGGAATGCACAGATAAGAACCCTCATAAATCACATCACTATCTAAGTGATTGATCTGTTTTATCTCCTGAATATAGGCCTCCGGAGATTCATATTCCTCAGTCATATACTTATGGGCAATTTCCCAAAGTGTGCTCCCATCCTCTATTTCAATACTTGTATAATACTTATATCTGGCAGTATTTTCTGTACCAGCATTGGCCGTATCTGCGGTTCGGAAACACAGGAAAAAGAACACGGCCGCCAGAAATACGGCTGCACCAAAATATTTTACCTCTTTTTTGATTCCTGCCTTTTTCTGTCTTTTCATAGTTAAAAACCTCCTCAATGCAAAAGTATGTTCGTGAACATTTGTTCGTTTCCTTTATGAAGTTATCATAATACAAGAACATTTGTTTGTCAATATTGTTTTCGAACAAATATTCCGAATATCTGTTTGCATTTTTCCTAAGCCTATGCTATTATAAAGTCAGATTCATACATTTTATTCCCCATAATTTGCTTTATATCAGGAAAAAAATGAATACTATTCTCTGAAATAGACGGAGGTATTTGATAATGTCATATGGAAAAATCAGTAAGAAACAATCAGAAATTTTAGAATATATGAAAAATGAAATTTTAAACAGAGGGTTTCCTCCTTCTGTCCGTGAGATTTGTGAAGCCGTCAATCTGAAATCGACTTCTTCTGTCCATTCCCACCTTGAAACTCTGGAGAAAAACGGTTATATCAGAAGAGATCCTACCAAACCCCGTGCCATTGAAATCGTAGACGATAATTTCAATCTGGTACGGAAAGAAATGGTCAATGTTCCGATTATCGGGAAAGTGGCCGCTGGCCAGCCTCTTCTTGCTGTAGAAAACATTGAGGGCTATTTTCCCATTCCCTCTGAATTTATGCCGAACAACAAAACCTTTATACTGGTCGTTCAGGGAGACAGCATGATCAATGCAGGTATTTTTAATGGTGATTATGTTGTTGTGGAACAGCAGCAGACTGCGGAAAATGGCCAGAAAGTAGTCGCTTTGGTAGATGACTCTGCCACAGTGAAAACCTTTTATAAAGAAAAAGACCATATCCGCCTCCAGCCGGAAAACGACAGTATGTCTCCCATTCTTGTTCAGCCGGATCAGCCCTTCCAGATTCTGGGAAAAGTGATCGGTGTCTTTCGCTTTATGCGCTGATTTAAAAATCCCCAAAAGCATCGGATTGAAAATGCTTTTGGGGATTCTGTTCTATTGATTCAGTTCTTCCCTGTTTATCAGGCTTCCGTCCCTCCAGATCCTTTCCAGATCATAGAACAGACGGTTTTCTTCGTCAAAAATGTGGATCACTACATCACGGTAATCCATGAGGATCCAGTTTGCATTCTGGTATCCTTCCATCTGTTTTTGTTCTACACCTGCTCTTCCCAAAATTTCACCGACATTATCCGCCATTGCCTGAACCTGATTACGGTTGCTTCCGCTGGCAATGATAAAATAATCCGCAAGTGTGGAAACATTCTCAATATTTATGATTTTCACGTCCTGAGCTTTTTTTTCTTCCACTGCCTCACATGCAAGACGTGCGATTTCTTTACTTGTCATCTGCTTTCGCCTCCTTCTGCTTTCTTTCAAGATGCAATGCTTTATAGAACAGGAATGCTTTTTCTGTCTGGGAATCCATGACTTTTGCACTTTTTTTCAGATATCCCACACTGTCTTTCAAAATGTAATACATACATTCGTCAAGATCGAAAAACGCTGTTTTTCTGACTCTTTCCAGATTCGGCGCCTTATCTCTTTCCGGCTCGATGTAGTCTGCAATATAGACAATCTTCTCCAGCACGCTCATATCCTCTTTGCCAGTTGTGTGCCACCGGATTGCAGACAGGATTTCCCTGTCTTCCACTCCATATTTTTCTCTTGCGATATAAACACCCAGTTTGGCATGGATGAGAAAAGGATTCTCCTTCTCCACTGGAGAAAGCATGATTCCTTTCTTTTCACAGAGTTTCAGCTTCTTTTTATTCGGAATACATTTTGCGCAGTCATGAAGAAGTCCGGCCAGAATTGCTTTATCAAGACTGTATTCATGCGCCATGGCAAGAGCCGCAGATGTATACATCACACCAATGGTGTGATGATATCTTCCCTTGTCCAGATATTTCTTAAGCTTTTTTTGATATTCAGCATAATCATATTTCATACCCTTCAACCCCTGTATATTTTGTTTTTCTGAATATAGGAAATCACAGGATCCGGCACATAATATGCCAGCGTCCTTCCCTGTTCGATCCAGGACCGGATCAGTTTTGAGGATATATCTATATTCAGGGAATACATCTTCTGTATATTGCTGTTGTATTTTTCTTTGAGATTTTCAATGGCCAAATCCAGCCGCTGATCACTGGTGTGGTCTCTGGTTGCCACCAGGACTGTGCAGGCCGCCAGAATCCTGCCCGGCTCCCTCCATTTTTCAAACTCATACAGGGAGTCTGCCCCCATGATAAAAAAGTAATCTGTGTCCGGATTCTGTCTTTTCAGCCGCTCCAACGTTCTGTAGGTATAGGTAAAGCCGTCCTGGTTCATTTCCTCCAGGGAAAGGGCAAAATGAGGATTGGAAGCAATGGCTATTTTCACCATCTCCGTCCTCTGTTCGTCCGTTGCACGATTGCTCCGGTTTCTCTTATGAGGAGGATTCCCTGCCGGCATAAACAAAACCTGATCCAGATGAAACTGTTCATAGGCAGTCTCTCCGAGAATCAAATGCCCGATATGAATGGGATCAAACGTTCCTCCCATAATTCCGATCCGTTTTCTCTCTTTGCACATAACAGATTCCTTCTTTACTTAAGGCAGGAAGATTTTTTTCTTATCCTCTTTGCCTTCTTTATATAAAACGATTTTCTTTCCGATTACCTGAACTACCTGGGAACGTGTCCGTTCTGCCAGTGCGTCCGCGATTTCCCTGGGATCATCCATGCAGTTCTGAAGCACGCTGATCTTGACCAGTTCTCTGGCTGCCAGTGCCTCTGCCACTGCCTGTGTAACTTCCGGTGTCAGGCTTGCCTTGCCGATCTGAAAAATCGGCTCCTGCTTCATGGCAAGGCTTTTTAAATATGCTCTTTGCTTGCTTGTCATATATCTCTCCTGCTTATTTATAATAATCAAATTCAAATCCGTACATACGGACTGTATCTCCTTCCTGGATACCTGCTTTTTCCAGATCTTCCAAAATACCACTTTCCTTTAAAAACTTCTGGAAGAACAGGAAACCTTTCTCTGAATCTAGATTCGTATAACCCAGCATTTTTTCAATCTTCGGACCTTCGATGATATAAGTATGCTCATCTTTTTCATCCTGTGAAACAGTATAGGGTAAATTTTCTCCGATCAGAATATCTTCCGGGAAAAATTCCTGTTCAAAGATCACAGGTTCTTTATCAATAGTATCCAACAGACCTTTTACATAAAACAAAAGTTCGCGGATTCCTTTGCCGCTTACTGCGGAAATGGCAAACACTTTCATCCCCTGAGGCTCAAATTCTTTTCTGATACGCTCTACAGGATCCTGATCCTCTGTATAGATGGCATCCACCTTATTCGCTGCGATCACCTGAGGACGCTTGAGAAGTTGGGGATCATAGGCCTCCAGTTCTTTGTTGATCTTATAAATATCATCTACCGGATCACGCCCTTCTGTAGAAGCCGCATCTACTAGATGAATCAGCACTCTGGTTCTTTCAATATGGCGCAGGAACTGATGTCCCAGACCCACCCCTTCAGAAGCGCCTTCAATAAGCCCCGGAATATCCGCCATAACAAAACCACCGCAGTCCTCGATATCTACTACGCCCAGATGGGGATTCAAAGTCGTAAAATGATAATTTGCGATCTGAGGTCTGGCATTGCTGACTCTGGAAAGTAACGTAGATTTTCCTACGTTAGGGAATCCGATCAGTCCCACATCAGCGATCACCTTCAGCTCCAAAAGCACTTCCAGCTCCTGAGCAGGCTGTCCGGGCTGCGCATATTTAGGCACCTGCATGGTAGCTGTGGCATAGTGCTGATTTCCCTTGCCTCCACGTCCGCCTTTCAGCACGATCTGACGTGTATTCTCTCCCGACATATCTGCGATCACCTTGCCGCTTACCGCCTCTTTAATCACTGTCCCTTCCGGCACTTTCAGGACGATATCTTTTCCATCTGCACCATGGCATCGCTTCTTGCCGCCCTCTTCTCCGTTTCCTGCGGCATATTTCCGCTTATGACGGTAATCAGTCAGCGCATTCAGCCCTTTGTCCACTTCAAAGATAACGTCTCCGCCCCGGCCGCCGTCTCCGCCGTCAGGACCGCCGTTGGGTACATACAGTTCTCTTCTGAAACTTACATGTCCGTCTCCGCCTTTTCCGGAACGGATATAAATTTTCGCTCTGTCTGCAAACATACTTGCCTCCTAATGTGTGCCCGTCCGGCTCACAAAATAATGTCTATGATTTATTAGATAAAAAGCGGCTTCAAACCTTAACGATTAGAAGCCGCCCTGTTATCGTAAATTATTCTTCAGTAGCTACCGGAACAACAGAAACCTGTTTTTTGTCCCTGCCTTTTCTTTCGAAACGAACAATACCATCTACTAATGCAAATAATGTATCGTCCCCGCCTCTTCCCACGTTTACACCTGGGTGAATCTTTGTTCCGCGCTGTCTGTAAAGGATATTTCCTGCTTTTACAAACTGTCCGTCAGCTCTTTTGGCGCCAAGTCTTTTAGACTCGGAATCACGTCCGTTCTTAGTAGAACCAACACCTTTTTTATGTGCGAATAACTGAAGGTTCATTTTTAACATGTCTTTACACCTCCTTGAATATTACATCGACATATTCCATGTATTCTTCTTCTATTCCCTGCAAACCAAGGATAAGCGAATCCAGAAGCAGCCCCGTCTTTTCTGAGTATCCAGGCTCCAGCTTTACATACAGCCCTCCATTCTCTTCATCTACCTCAGCAGTAAAACTGTCTTGGGTAAACGCTTCAATGGAATTTACTGTATTTTGTGCCAGTGCCGAAACTGCAGCACACACTATGTCACTTCCTGTTTCGGCATATCCTGCATGTCCCAGCAGATCAAATCCGGAAATCTTCTGTTCTGAATTCTGATAAATCGTCACTTTAATCATAGGGATTAAGCATTGATTTTTTCAATTTTAACTTTTGTAAACTGCTGTCTGTGACCGTTTTTCTTGTGGTAACCGGTTTTTCTCTTGTATTTGTAAACGATAACTTTTTTTGCTTTACCGTTCTCAACTACAGATGCAGTTACACTTGCGTCAGCTACGTCTGCGCCAACTTTTAAACCATCGTTGCTTACAGCAAGTACCTGGTCAAATGTAACAGTTTCACCAGCTTCTGCTCCAAGCTTTTCTACTCTGATAACATCGCCTTCGGCTACTTTGTACTGTTTACCACCTGTTG